>NZ_BCVS01000004.1:0-60379 GCF_001591865.1 Lacticaseibacillus pantheris DSM 15945 = JCM 12539 = NBRC 106106 | reverse complement strand
CTTCATTAGCATTGGTGACCATGGAGTACCCCACGAAAGCCGCAGCTCACCGGTTCGACCGACACCGCCGCCAGATACTACCGTAGCAATCACGGCGCAGGGCACGTAAGCCGCAACCCCAACCCCCGCCCGCGCGTTCGTAACCCCCCAGCCCTAGACCAGCTGGGGGGTACCGCGGAGTAATTTCGATTAACGTTGACAATGGTGACCACCTACATTAGACTGAGTACAATTAAATATTGCCTTTAACTAAGTCCAGAGAGGCTTGGAAGGAATCGCGCCTCCGCGGAGGCAACTTGATGATTGCGTAACGCCTTCCGTCCATTCTCTGGACGGGGGCGTTTTTTTGTGGCCGTAGGGGCGGGCAGCCGTCCCCGGTTACACCAAGGAGGAAATCGGTTATGACCAAAGAAGTCGTAGACGCTGTCACCATGCAGCGGGCACTAACCCGCATTACATACGAAATTATTGAGCGTAACAAGGGGTTACGCGACCTGGTATTTGTGGGTATCCAAACGCGGGGCGTGTACCTCGCCCAACGTCTCGCCACCCGCATGGAGCAATTGGAGGGCGTCACGGTACCAGTCGGATCGCTGGACATTAGCAACTACCGCGATGATCGCGAACCCGCCGGTAGCCAAACGAACGTGGACACGAGTGAGTTACCCGCGCACCTCAACGACCAGCACGTGATTTTAGTTGACGACGTACTCTACACCGGCCGGACAATTCGCGCGGCGTTAGACGCACTCATGACATACGGCCGACCACGCATGATCTCCTTGGCCGTTCTGGTCGACCGCGGACACCGTGAGCTACCCATCCGGCCCGACTTTGTGGGGAAAAACATCCCCACAGCACAGGATGAGCAAATCAAAGTCAGCGTGAGTGAAATTGACGGTCAGGACAACATCACCATTAGTAGCGGCAAGGAGGCCCACCATGAGTAAGCAAAACCCTAACGACGGCATTGTACTTGGCATTCACGACCGCCCCGGCTTCGGCCAGTGGGTGGGCTTATCCATTCAGCACTTATTCGCCATGTTCGGCTCCACGGTGCTCGTTCCGTTGATGGTCGGGCTTGACCCGTCCATCGCGTTGTTCAGTAGTGGGGTGGGCACCCTGATGTACATCCTCATTACCCGGGGCAAAATTCCAGCGTACATGGGGAGCTCGTTCAGTTTCATCACCATGATGGAGTCCCTGATGAAGGGTGCCGGATACCCGGCAATTGCCCAGGGTGTTGTGGCCGTCGGCGTAGTATACTTAGTGGTGGCGTTAATCGTCAACTTTGCCGGTAGCGCCTGGATTGACCGCGCGTTACCGCCAGTTGTGGTCGGCCCCATCGTGATGGTGATTGGCCTGTCGCTGGCCACCACGGCTGCCACCGACGCCACCATGCGCACCACGGCGAGCGGGGCGAGTGTGTACGACATTCGCTACTTTGCGGTTGCCATGATTACTTTGGCACTCACCATCATCTACAACATGTTCCTCAAACGTTTTATCAGCTTACTCCCGATTTTGCTGGGCATCGTGAGCGGGTATATCGTCGCCATCTTCTTTGGCCTCGTGGATTTCAGTACCGTGGCTAAAGCTGGTTGGTTCAGCTTGCCACACTTCCAAGTCCCGTTCCTAACGTACCACCCGCAATTTTACTGGGGAGCAATTCTATCGATGGCGCCCATCGCCTTTGTCACCATGACCGAACACATGGGCCACATCATGGTGCTCAACAAGCTGACCAACCAGAACTTCTTTAAGGATCCCGGCCTCAACCACACGTTAGCGGGGGACGGGACGGCTTCAATCATTGCCGGTTTGGTCGGCGGGCCAGCCGTGACTTCTTACGGTGAAAACATCGGTGTTATCGCCATGACCAAGGTACAAAGCGTCTGGGTCTTGGGTGGTGCCGGCTTCTTCGCCATCGTCTTCGCCTTCATCGGCAAGCTATCGGCCCTGATTGAATCCATCCCCGGGCCAGTAATTGGCGGGATTAGCTTCCTGCTGTTCGGGGTCATCGCCAGCAACGGTCTGCGCGTGTTGATTGACAACCGCGTTGACTTTAACCGCAAGCGCAACCTCATGATTGCGTCCACCATCCTGGTTATCGGGATTGGTGGGGCCAGTCTCCAATTCGGCGGGTACACGTTCTCCGGATTGGCGGTTGCCACGGTGCTGGGTATCCTGCTAAACTTTGTGCTACCGGCTAAGGCCGCTAACGAAGAATAAACTTTCAAAGGGGTGAACCCCATGCAACGCTATCTCATACTCGAAGACGGTACCGCATTTGCCGGCACCGGCTTTGGTGCGTCCATCGTGTCTTCAGGCGAATTAGTCATCCAAACGGGAATGACTGGCTACCAGGAGACCATTACGGACAAAGTGAACACCGGGTGTATTATCGCCTTCACGGTGCCAACCGTCGGGCTCGTGGGCGTAAACCGGGATAATTACGAAAGCATTGATCCCTCCATTCGCGGAGTGGTGGTCAACGAACTGGCACACGTAACGGCTCACCAGGGTGGTAAAATGTCGCTCGCGGACTTTCTCGACCAGCTCGGGATTCCCGGCATCACCCAAATTGACGTCCGGGCACTGCGGCGACATATTGATGCAACCGGGCCGCAGAAAGCCAGCATCGTGGACGCGGCCGACGAACACGCCTTTGACCAACTACGGGCGCTGGTACTGCCCCACAATCAAGTTCAGCAGGTATCGACTGAACGCCCGTACCCATCACCAGGGACCGGTCGGAACATCGTGGTGGTCGACTTTGGCTTGAAGCACAGCCTGCTACGTGAGTTTGCGGTGCGCGATTGCAACCTGACCATTGTCCCTGCAACCACCACGGCCGAACGGATCCTGAACCTGGATCCCGATGGTGTGGTGCTCAGTGACGGCCCCGGAGACCCCGAGGATAGCCAGGGTGCGCTACCGATGATTAGTGGTATCCAGGAACACCTACCGTTACTTAGCATCGGACTAGGGTACGAGCTATTCGCCATGGCCAACGGCGCCACCACCAAGCGTTTGGCGCACGAACACCACGGACTCAACTTTGCCGTCCGGGAAGTCGCCACCGGGCGGATTGACATTACTTCGCACGATCACAGTTTCACCGTCGATCCGGCCAGCCTCGAACATAACGAAGAACTGTTGATTACGCACCTCAACATTCTCGATCAAACGGTTGAAGGCCTACGCCACCGCCGCTTTCCGGCATACGGGGTGCAGTTTCAGCCGGAGGGGGCACCGGGCAGTAACGATGCTGACCACGTTCTGACTGAGTTCATGGAGTTAATTGACGCCGAGAAGGACAAAGCGGGGAAGGAGGCGACGCGGTATGAGTAAAACGGTCCAGAGTATTCTGGTTATTGGGACCGGCCCAGTCGGTTCAGCCCAGCCCACTTCATTTCCGGCGGCTGTTGCCACCGCGTGTCAGGTACTAACCGCAGCCGGCAAGGACGTAACGCTGGTCACCAGCGATCCTAACGCCCCGCGGGACAACCACATCGCCGGTCGTATCTTCGTCGCACCGTTAACCGTTGACTTTATCAGCCAGGTAATTCGCCGTGAACGTCCGGACGCCATCCTCGGGACCATTGGCGGCCAAAGTGCCGTGCATATTCTGCGCCAGGTCCAGCAGAGTGGCCTGCTTCGTCAGCTTCACATCCCCGTACTCGATACTAACGACAGTATCCTGAACACGCTGGAAGACGGCGAGGCTTTCCGCCACTTTTTGGGGGAACAGCATTTACCAAACCCTGAATCAACGTACATTAAGTCGGATAACCAGGCCACTGACGTTGCGGATAAAATCGGCTACCCCGTATTAATGCGTCGGGGGGCTAACCGGGGGATCGCCAACAATGCGGACGAACTGCGCCAGTTGATCAGTAATACCGACCACTGGGGCCGGTTACGGATTGAGCGGGCCATTAACGGTCTGAAAGCGGTGGAGTGCGTCCTCGTTCGGGACAACAACAATACCAAGCTACTGATCGGAACCACCGAAAACTTTGATCCGGTGGGGGTCAACCCGGCGAACACCATTGTATTGTCGCCGGCCCAAACCATTACGGACCACGAACGCAACGTGTTACGCGCCGCGGCTTTCCGTGTGCTCGACGCGTTGGACATTCGTGGTACCGCCACGTTCTCCTTTGCCCTCGACGACACGTCGGCCGACTGGTACCTACTCAAAGTCCGGGTGGGGACCACGTGGGCGACGGAACTCACCCAGACCGCGACGGCCTATCCCATTACCGAGGTGTCCACACAAATTGCGCTGGGTCGCAACGTGGATGAAATCGAAATTGGGGCGGGTGTGCCAGCCGTTATCGAGCCCACCCAGGACGCCATCATGACCCGGTTCCCCCAGTTTGGTGAGGACCACCTCAACGGCGCGACGCTCGGGCCACAACTAGTAGCGAGCGGCGCAATCTTGGGAGCGGGAGCGAACGCTGAGAGCGCCATCCTGGAGGGATTACGCATCCAGCTCGGCGCAAAGCTGACGGCGGACGTCGTACCCGCCACCATTACCAATTGGGATGACGGGGAGCTGACCCAGCACATTATTCGGGCCAACGCGTTGCGGTTACCCACTATCTGGTCCGCCTTTGACCGGGGGTACACCCTCGACGAACTAGTGGAATTATCCCGTATTAACGTGGGGTTGCTGGCCATCGTGCAACACTTGTCGCAGTTGCACCAGCAGCTCACGAGTCACCCCGGCGACCTAGACTTGCTACGGGAGGCGAAGCGGTACGGCATTACCGACGCGGCAATTGCTAACCGCTGGGACATGACCACTGACCAAGTAGCCGCGTTACGCGCCGAACTCGCCATTCAGCCGACGTTTAAGGCCATTGATGGCGGCGGCCAAATCATCAACGCCTCCCGGTCATACTACAGTAGCTTTGGTGACGAAAGTGAACCGCGGGTAGGTACCAAGCCGCGAGTTGTCATCGTTACACCGACCAGCACACACCTATGGCTTAATGAGGCGCAGGGTGCTGTCACCGCTGCTTTGGCAGACGCCATTACGCAGGCTGGCTACGCGCCAGTCATGATTACCAACAGCACGGTTAAGCAAAACGTAGCGGGCGTCCGGCGGTACCTAGCCACCGGCAGCACCGAGGAAATCCTGACGATCATCCACCACGAGGACCCCATTGGCGTTATCTGCCAGGCTAGTGGTAACGACGGAGCCGCGCTGGCAGGGCGGCTCCGTGCCGCGGGCATGAACGTACTGGGTAGCAACGCCGACTCCGTTACCACCTTTGACCAATCCAAAGCTGGTGCGGCCGTCGCGGGTGAGTCGGACAGCGACTGGGAAGTTAGCCTTGACTTCACGGCTAGCATCGCACCTGGTAACACGCACCTGGCCGTGGACGCGTTGAGCGACGGCGAAACCGTGGCCGTCCTCGGCGTGATTAACAGTTTGGAACACAACGCGGACGTTGCCGGCACGGTGCTAGCAGTCACGCCGCCACGCAAAGGGGTGGCCGCACTCACACGACGCGTCACGGCCATTACGGTCAACCTGGCCAAGATGTACGGCCTGATTGGCTTTGTGCACACGGAGTTCGTGGTGAACGGTCACCAAATCATCGTGCGCCGCGTTGCACCCACGGTTAACGCCACCGTACCGTTCCTAGCCAAGACGACTACCGTTGACTTTGGTTCATTGGCGGCGCACGTGTACCTGGGCAACAAGCTGGCTGACTTGGGTATCGCGTCCGGACAACTGGCCCAGGCTGACGGGGTGCACGTACTGTTGCCGGTTTACCGCCAGGGCTTGCCCGCACCGGATACCGACAGGCCCGAAATGGTGCAAACGGGTGTGGTCATGGGCAGCGATACCGCGCTGGGCAAAGCATTGATCAAGGCGTTTGCTGCGGCACACCAACCGTTACCGGACCACGGGCCCATTTTGCTCGACCTCGCCGACGACAAAGCCAGCGCGTTGGCCGGGCGGTTGCGGGCGCAAGGTTTCCAGATTCAGCCTGACGGGACCCGCATCACGCGAGCCAACGTTCGGCTCGTTATCACCGATTCGCCCAGCGCAGCTGTTAGGGCACAAGCGACTGCCCGGACAATTCCAATCATCAACAGCGTCTGTGCGGACGCCATGTTACGGGTCTATGAAGCCCGGGCGTTCTCGCTCGAACCACTACCACCAGTTAGTTGGTAATATTATTTACACACAAATACCCGCTCAATCTCCATAAGGACATTGGGCGGGTATTTGTGTACTAGCTAGACTTTACATGGTCGGTTGTTGCCGCAGTTTATCCACCAGCTCGGTGGTTGGGGTCACACTCAGTGTCCGTTGGCCCGTGTAGATGACAAAACCGGGCTTGCTGCCATTTGGCTTGCGAATCCGTTTGACGGGGATGTAATCCACCGGTACGTTGGCCGATTGCCGCGCCTTAGAAAAGTAGGCGGCTAAGGACGCGGCCTCGGTGAGCGTGCGTGCACTCGGGTCGTTAGACTTGACGATGACGTGAGAGCCGGGGATGTCCTTCGCGTGCAGCCAAACATCGTCCTTGGCCGCGCTATGCAGGGTTAGCTGCTCGTTTTGCAGGTTATTCTTACCCACCAGGATGGCGGTGCCATCACTGGCCCAGAATCTTTCAGGTGGAGCCACTTTGGGCTGCCGTTGCTTCTTAGCTTTGCGCTGGAGCCGAATGTAGCCGGCATTGGTGAGTTCAGTCTGAATATCCACCAGGTCTTGCGGGGCAGCAATCTCCACCATGGCCTGGACACCCTGCAGGTACTCAAGCTCGGCCTGCGCCTCAGCCATCTGCTCGTGCACGTGGCTCACGGCTTTGCGTAGCTTTTGATACCGTGTGAAGTACTTTTGCGCGTTCTGGTTAGGCCCTAATTCCGGGGCCAACGCGATTTTGATGGGGCGCATGTCGTCGTAAAAGTTAGGTAACTCGACCGAGTTTGCGCCACGGGGAACGTCGCGCAAATACGTGGTTAAAACCTCACCACGGATACGCAACTCGTCCGCCCGGTCACTTTCATCTAACGTGTGCTGCAATTTCTTGAGCTTCTTGGTTAGCCGCTCGGTATTGGTTCGTAATACGCGAATGAGCTTGCTCCCGACTTCCTGCACGCGGGCTCGTTCAGCGCGTTGGGCGTAAAAGGCGTCTAGGAGGGCCGATAGCGTGGGGTACGCGTGGGCGTCGCCGTCAACCGTTCGCAGCGGTGTGGCAGCAAACTGTGGCTTCTGAGCGTCAATCAGCACTGGCTCTGGGTGGTTAAAGGCATCAATCAGACCGTCCCAAGCAGCTTGTGGGAGGCCGTGTTGTAATCGGGTCGCCATTTCGACGGCCGCGTCACGCCCAAAGCCTTGGAACCGGGACTGGATGGCTTTAGCCAGTGCGCCAGTATCCGAACCTGCCTGTTCCACCAACGGGGTGTAGTCTGCTGGTTGCGCCGTGAACGGATCCAGTTTATCTTGATAAGGAGGATCAACGTACTCCGCTCCCGGGAGCAGAATCCGGAACCGGTTTTCATCCGGATGCACGTGGCGAATAAGCTCCAAAATTTTGTGGGTCCGTTGGTCAACCAGAATGACGTTACTGTGGCGACCCATTAATTCAACCACCAGTCGTAGGGAGACGGAGTCACCGAGTTCATCACGTGTGGCAAAGTCAAAGTAAATAATCCGGTCGGCGCCGACCTGCTGAATGTCGGTAAGCGTTGCGGCAGCGAGGTACTTGCGCATTGCCATTGTGAATGGCGTGGGCACTTTGGGGTTGGCAAAGGGGATGGTAGTAATCTGTACCCGCGCCAATTCAGGATTGGCTGAGAGCAACAGGGTTTGCGTTTTACGGTTAGCACGAATACTGAGCATCAATTCGTAAGGGTAGGGTTGTGAGATTTTCATCACCCGACCAGATTGTAGTTCGCCCTGCAGTTCGCGCACCATCGCGTGGGTAAATAATCCGTCAAAGGACATGGTGTGACCTCCTTAATTAGCTCATTTCATTGTACTAGTAGTTTCACCATGGTGCAAAAATATGTTCGTATTGATGGGAAATACGGACACGAATGCCGGCAGGGTTTTCAGAAAAATGCTGTTGGTGATTGTGCACCACGGTTGTCAATCGCCCGCGGGTGGAAAATAGCCTTAACATTGGTTCTGTGTTATAGTACTTGGGTATAATTTTGAAGGAGCTGGTCCACGTTATGAAAATTGCAATTGTGACCGATAGTACTGCTTATCTTTCCGATGAAGAAGTACGGGCCAACAATATCACCGTCGTACCCATTCCCGTAATCCTGGACGGACAGGTATACGACGAGGGGAAGGACATTACCCCAGCAGAATACTACACCAAGTTACGTTCCGCCAAAACGTTTCCCAGTACCAGCCAGCCGCCGGTAGGTGAGATGATTCACCTTTACGAAAACCTAAGGAATGAAGGCTACGAAAAGGTTATTAGCATTCACTTGGCCAACACCATTTCCGGTTTTCAGCAAACTCTACGTACAATTGCACCCGAGATTGACGGACTAGAGGTCACCGTATACGACTCCCAAATTACCGTTAAACTCATGGGTTGGTTGGTACTTGAGGCAGCGCACATGGTCGAAGCGGGTGCTGACGTGCCCGCAATTATTGAACGCTTGGACGACTTGCGTGCATCGATGGGCGAATACTTCATCGTTAACGACTTACAAAATCTGGTCCGTGGTGGGCGGTTATCCAACGCGGCCGGTTTTATCGGCGGCATGCTAAAAATCAAGCCATTATTAACGTTCGACGATGAATCGCACAAAATTGTGGCGATTGAAAAGATTCGGTCGTTAAAGAAGGCGTACGCGCGTGCGGAAACCTTATTCCAGGAAGAGCTGGACCAAATCGACTATCCGGTCCGCGGTCTGGTGATTCACGCCAACGATCCCGATGCCGCCGCCAAGTGGCAAGCAGACCTCACGGAAAAGTTCCCCGAAGTACCCTTTGAAACCTCTTATTTTGGGCCAGTAATCGGCACCCATTTAGGCGAAAAGGCCATCGCAATTGCATGGATGAAGGACTTTACCAAAGCGTAGTGCCGCAACCAAAGGCGATTTAATTGCACCATTTAATTCTGCAATTATTATATTGTATAATGTAGACGCTGAGTGAGCGTCTATTTTTATGCTTTCAAAATTTTCGAATTAGAAGGGATACACACTATGCTGAAACGTCCTCAAACAACTGGTCAGGTATTGAGTAGCCAAAGCGTCTATAACGGACCCATTTTCAAAGTTTTGCAACAAACAATTAAAACTCCCGATGGCCTCACCGTCCATCGTGACCTAGTGGAACATGGTGAAGCAGTAGTCATGCTGGCCATGACGGCCGACCGACAGCAAGTACTCGTTAACCAGGAATACCGGGTGGGCCTCAATGGTGAGGCGATTGCGCTGCCAGCGGGCCTGATTGATCCAGGCGAGGATCCGGTGACCGCAGCCAAACGGGAACTAGCCGAAGAGACGGGGTATATTGCATCAGATTTACGACCGTTCACAAGCATGATGGCGTCTGAAGGCTTTACCAATGAACGTATTACTGCCGTGATGGCTACAATTGATCCTAATCAGCGGACAGAACGCCACTTTGACCAAGACGAATTCGTCACTACAAACCTGGTGCCGTTTACGGACCTCGTGACGGCCGTACGTGACGGCGAAGTGACCTCAGCACAAACAATCGCTGCCGTCAGTTATTACTTGGCCTTTATTGCGTCAGCCCAATAGCGATGGTAATCGCAGAAAAACTCCACGAGGATGCGCTATGAACATTAAACAAACAATTAGCAACGATGAGCTACGGGTCAAAATATTCAAAGCGTTGGCAGACGAAAGCCGGTTAGCAATTGTTCGTTTGCTCCACGGTGTGGGTCACGAGATGGATTCCACATCAATTGGTGAGCAACTGGGCATCAGCAAGTCAACCTTGTCGTACCACTTAAAGCTACTCCGTGAAGCCGGATTGACAACGACACGACGTGCAGCGCAGACCCGGTATGTGGGCATTAACAGCCAAGTTTTTACCGCGGTGTTGCCAGGGTTTCTGGGCACATTGTAGTCATATACGGTAGCCATACGCGATTTGCCGGTACCAGCAGTTCCTCACGCACAAACTGGGCTAGTGGGGGGGGCTTGCTGCGGATTGGTAATAATCGTTTAATTCTAGTTTACATAATATATATTATCCGAAGAAAACACAACGGAAGATTATTAAAGGCTGGCGCGCAGATTCGCCCGCCAACCGCGCCAACATCTTTCAGTCCCACTAACTAAGATTGCTCGCAACTAACCCAGGCGCACTGCTCAGTTTAAAATGCTGCATGATTCAAGCTTCAATGCATCCTGCCAAACACCGAGTATTATTTTCCCACGTATGTACCTGTCTAAATTACCGATTTACGCCAGTGCTAATCAAAGTGATTGCATTCGTCTGGTTGACCAGTCCACGGACCAATACCGTCGAAATCACCCCAAAATCGTCCTCTCAGACTCGAAATTCAGCGATACACGTCACTACTAATTCACGTTTGGTTCGAGCTACAAATTCATTATTAAAACACCTGCACATATCGGCTTGCATGAGCGGGTCTCGGTCACTGACGCCTATATACCAATTACCGCCGTAACGTGATTATGACCAACAAAATCGCGATTTCGCAATAAATACATAACGCGATTCAACAGGCACATGGCTGACATCATAAGTCTTTAGTCTGCCAACATCCTTCTGCTGGGTGTAATTCGCGTTTTTTTCAGTTTAATTCGCTAAGTTTAAAACCTGATGACTGACAAACTAATCAACATGGTTCCCGCAATGGCGGCGTTATTCGTTCGTTAGCTTTTCGTTGGCTTAATGACTTCTATGATCACCAGCAAAGACCAAATTGTATTGTAAACAGATAGGTCACTATAAAATTACAGGGTAACAACCAACCTTTGCCTCCACGGGCAGTGAACACCCCACCTACCCCACCCTATACCAAAAGCAAGGGTGGGTTAAATAAGTTACCTATAACCCACGCGTTGGTTGCCCACGCTAATATCTATCCGCAAAAAAATAGCGCCCCACAAAGAGAACGCTACTTTGCAAACTTAATCGTTTTAGCCGTTGTATGCAGCCGTCAATGGTGGTACAACTTGCTTCTTACGGGAAACCACACCCGGAAGTGCAATCCGCCCCTGGTCATCAAACTGCTTGCCAAACGCAGCTTCAACCTTACTGTGGTCACCTACAGCAAAGCCAACCGAGTCACTGTTCAGGATGTCCGTCGCAATAACCAAGAACAGGTCGTAACCCTCTTTGTCAGCTTCAGCCTTCATTGCGTCCTCAATCCCCGCCTGACGGTCGTAAACTTCTGACAGGTCCACGGTGTTAACCTGGTCGATACGCACGTGGGTGCCGTTCATATCAAAGCTCTTGGCGTCACCATCAATGAGATCCTGGTCAGTACGAGCGCTGAGGTTGGTCCCAGCCTTCAGCATCTGCAGCCCGTATTCCTCCAGGTCAACACCAGCAATCTTCTGCAGTTCTGCAAAGATGCGCCGGTCTTCATCGGTGGTCGTGGGGCTCTTCAGCAACAACGTGTCAGAAATCAAGCCAGAAGCCATCAACCCAGCAATCTGTGGGCTGATTTCAAAACCGGCTTCTTTGTACATGTGGTAGATAACCGAGTTGCAACTACCTAAAGTTTCTAGACGCATGTTCAGCGGTGCGGCCGTCTCAAAGTTGGCTACTCGGTGGTGATCCACCACGTACTCAATTGTGACCTGGTCACGGTCCGGCACGGACTGCTGGGCTTCGTTGTGGTCAACCAGCATCACCGTATCCGTCTCGTTAGCGGCGGTCTTAATTACGCGTGGTGCTGCCTGCTTAAAGTAGTCCAGTGCGAACTGTGTTTCTGCACTAGGCGTCCCCAGTGCTACGGCTTCAACGTCAGTGTTGCCGTTCTGACGCTGGTACTCGGCGAAGGTAATGGCACAAGTAATGGCGTCTGTATCAGGACTTTGGTGCCCGAAAATCAAAGTTGTCATGAAAGCGTTGCTCCTTTGTGTTTAATCAATGGCGTGTGCTACCTTTTATAGTCTACCACGCGTTGCACTGATACGAGCGAAGTAATCCTTCTCATCCAAATATTCTTTGAACTGGTCCAGGAATCCGGCAATTCGTGGAATCTGGTCCTTCCCGCGTCGGTAAACGAAGCTGAGTTCAAAGTGAATACCAGGCTTAAACTGAGATGCTTCCGCTTCAATATCGTCCTTGTGGGCACCGTAAAAGCTAGATGGCAACGCCGTGTTCACGTGCGTCATGTTCGAGAACTTAGCCAACTGGTATGGCGTCGTGAAGCGTGCCACCGGATCGGGCATGGTGACTAACTGGTTCTTGTACGTCTCGCCTAACAGGTGGGACAAGAAATAGTCGGACGGGTATGAAACCCACGGATAATTGGCAGTTTGCTCAAAGCTGATGCGCTTCTTACCCTCCAGCTTGGCACCATGGTGTAGGTAGAGTAATTCTTCATCGAAAATTTTCCGGGATTCGTACGGCTTCCAGTTCTTAATCGAATCATCTGGCAGGTACATCACGGCCAAATCAATCCGGTTGTTCTCGAGACTCTCCCAAATTTCACGCCGGGTCATCAGGCGGAAAGTAACGGTGATATCTGGGTGCTTTTCATAATACTGCGCAATGAAGTCGGTAAACACGGCATCCTCAATTGATGACAAGAACCCAATTGAGATTTCCCCGGAGTTGGCACTAGTAGTCCGTTGGATTTCGTCCGTCGCGTTGTTCATGACCTCATAGATTTCCTGGGCAGCCGTCAACATCGTGGCCCCAGCGTCTGAAAGGTGCAATTTTTTACCAACGGAGAAAAACAATGGTGCACCCACCGATTGTTCCAGCTTCTTAATCTGCTGGGTCAACGCTGGCTGGGTAATTCCCAGTAATTGGGCTGCCTGCGTGTAGTTCATCGAATCTGCTAACTGCATGAAATATGCCAAAGTCTTGGCTGAGAACAACGAATCGTGATTTGTAGCCATAAGCAATCTCCTCTAGTTTAGTTGAGCTTTCACCGACGACCAGTGGCAGCAAAACGCGTTTCCAACCGCCCTCTGTGCATCCTACTTGGCTCTAATTTATGCTCTAATAGTTAGAATAAGTTATCGGGCCGCCAAAAACAATAGTTTCTGATTATTTTCTTATAATTTTTTTGCCACGCCCGTTATACCTGCACCAAATAGAAAGCGTTCGCAATGCCTATGTGCAAATAAAAACCGCCGACACCAATTTGTCGACGGTTCGTTTTGTCAATCACGGTCGTGGTTTCGCCCACAACAAATTCTCATCATTATTAGCGCTACTCCGCGGTGTCATCATCACCGGTAGTTGCATCCAAGTGTGGTACCACTGCGACTGGCGTACCGACCATATCCGTATCGATAATGAATGATCCGTTACTATAACGGTCACTCAGCGGGTGGTCCATCGGTTTGATGTTAGTTTGCGTCCCCTGGTCTGTCGTCACGTCCAGAGTCATCCCACTCGCCAACAAGACCATTGCCACGATGCGGTGCGGTTCCTTCTTCAGTTCGCGCAAAATTTGCAGTCCCCGCTTGGCACGACTGGTTACTGGTACTTCGCTGACGCGCATCCGTTTGAACGCCCCACGTTGTGTGAGAATGCCCACCGTCGCCCCATCAGGGTTATCGAGCACGGCAAAGTTAGCAACGGCATCATCGGGTTTGAGATTAATAAGCTTCACACCCGCCGCCCGCGCGCCGCTAACCGGAACTTCGTCCAGTGCAAAGGTTAACCCATAGCCAATCTTGGTGGCAACAAAGACGTACAGCTCCTGCGCACCGGCGGCGTTAAAGTACACGTCCGTAACGGTGGCCGCCGCCTCTTTGAGTTTAATGGCCACAATGGGTTTGCTCTTATACGTCCGGGTTGGCTGTAATTCCGCCAGTAACGTTTGCTTAATGTACCCGTCGCTGGTCCCGATGGTGAACGCACCGTCGCCGTCCAGCTTATCAAAGGCGTACACCGCCAGTACTTGCTCATCCGCCGCCAAGCCCACAGTCTGGCTCAGGTGCTCACCCGAGTCCTTCCACTTGGTGTCGGCCAGTTCGTGTACCTGGCGGTAAATCATGTTGCCCTTGGTAGTGAAAATGTACAGGTGCGTCAGGGTGGACAGCTGCGCCGCATAAACGGGTGCGTCCTCGTCCTTCAAGCCGTTAACCTCCGGACTAACCGCCTGAAAACTACGCAAGCTACTCCGCTTAACGTAGCCATCACGTGATACCTGCACCATCACTTGCTCATCCGCAACCAACACGGTCGTATCCACCTCAAGTGTCTCCACCTGGGCCTCAATTTCCGTCAGCCGGTCGGAACCGTAAGTCTTGCCAATGGCCTGCAATTCGTCGGTAATTACCTTGTCGCGGACCGCCGGTTTATTAATGATGTCCTGTTGCCGAGCAATTGTTTTGGCCAGCTCGGCCGCTTCCGCCTCAAGGGCAGTCACGTCCGTGTTGGTTAAACGGTACAGCTGCAGGGACACAATGGCCTCCGCTTGCGCCACGGTGAAATCGTACTCCTTCACCAGGTTGTTCTTGGCGTCAGCTTTGTCCTTACTACCGCGGATGGTCTTAATAACCTGATCCAGGATGGACAGGGCCTTGATTAACCCCTCGACGATGTGCGCCCGCGCCTGGGCCTTAGCTAAATCGTACTGGGCGCGCCGGACTACCACGTCGCGACGGTGTTCCAGATACGCTGCCAGCAAGGGCTTTAGCCCCAGTTGTCGCGGCTGGAGGTCGGCGATGACCACCATGTTGAAGTTGTAGGACACCTGCAAATCGGTGTTCTTGAAGAGGTACGTCTGGATACCTTCAGCATTGGCGTCCTTCTTTAGTTCAATGACCACAGACAGTCCGAAACGGTCGCTTTCATCCCGGACTTCAGCAATGCCGTCAACCTTCTTGTTCACGCGCAGCTCGTCAATTCGCTTAACCAACTCAGCTTTGTTGACTTCGTACGGGAGCTCCGTCACGACGATCTGCTGGCGGTGACCTCGCATCTCCTCAATGTGAGTCTTGGACCGCACCACAATTTTGCCCCGGCCCGTTTCGTACGCCTGGCGAATGCCGGCCAGACCCTGCACAATGCCACCGGTAGGAAAATCGGGACCCTTGACCTTGGTCATTAGATCGTCCAGCGTTGCGTCTGGATTTTGCATCAGGATGAGCAACGCATCGATAACTTCGCGGAGGTTGTGCGGCGGTATTTCGGTTGCGTAACCAGCTGAAATACCGGTCGAGCCGTTCACCAGCAAGTTAGGAAAGGCAGCCGGTAAAACGGTGGGTTCCTGCTCGGTATCATCAAAGTTCAACACCATATCCACGGTGTCCTTATCGATATCCTTCAGCAGTTCGCCCGAAATCTTAGATAGGCGGGCTTCCGTGTACCGCATTGCGGCCGGCGGATCACCATCCATCGAACCGTTATTACCGTGCATCTCCACGAGGGGTACACGTAACTTCCAGTCCTGTGACAAGCGAACCATGGCCTCGTAGATTGAGCTATCACCATGAGGGTGGAAATTACCCATGACGTTCCCGACGGACTTAGCCGACTTCCGGAACCCGTGATCATAGGTGTTGCCATCCTTATTCATGGCAAAGAGGATCCGGCGTTGCACGGGCTTTAACCCGTCGCGCACGTCGGGCAGCGCCCGCTCCTGAATAATGGATTTGGAGTACCGGCCATAGCGGTCACCCATAATGTCTTCAAGCGTTAATTCTTGAACGTTATTGGCCATAACTCACTACTTTCCTTTCCGCTTATTGAGTTGCTTCTTGATGGTCTGCTTCCCAAACTGCATATCGGCGTGGTCAGTATCGGACTCCAGGATGGAACCCTCATCGTCCAACGTGAACTTCACGTTGTGCTCAATCCACTCACGGCGGGGCTCAACCCGGTCACCCATGAGCGTAGTCACCCGACGCTCAGCCAGAGCTGCATCATCGATGCGTACCCGAATCAGTGTCCGCGTTTCTGGGTTCATGGTCGTCTCCCACAACTGGTCGGCGTTCATTTCCCCCAGACCTTTGAACCGGGTCAGACTGTAGCCCTTGCCCATTTTCTTAGCCTCGGACTCCAGCTCCTCGTCGGTCCACGCGTACTGGATGCGTGTTTTATCACGCACACCTTTGGACAACCGGTACAACGGCGGTAGCGCAATGTACACCTTGCCGGCTTCGATCAGCGGCCGCATGTAGCGGTAGAAGAACGTCAGTAGCAAAATCTGGATGTGCGCGCCGTCATCATCGGCATCGGTCATGATAATAACCTTGTCGTAGTTGGAACTGTCGACCTCAAAGTCGCTCCCGACACCGGCACCGACCGTGTAAATGATCGTGTTAATTTCGGCATTCTTCACGATATCGTCCAGGCGCGCCTTCTGGGTGTTGAGCACCTTACCACGGAGCGGCAAAATCGCCTGGAAACGCCGGTCACGACCCTGCTTGGCCGACCCACCGGCAGAATCACCCTCGACCAGGAACAGCTCATTCTTGGCGGCATTCTTACTCTGTGCCGGCGTAAGCTTCCCCGATAGGAGGCCCTGATCCTTTTTGCGTTTCTTGCCGTTACGGGACTCATCCCGGGCCTTGCGGGCAGCGTTACGTGCCTCACGCGCCCGGACAGCCTTCTTGACCAGCTCCTGGGCGGCATCCCCGCCCTCCATGAGCCAGTAACTGAGCTGCTCGGCCACCACGTTTTCAACTACAGGGCGGGCTTCCGGGCTCCCCAGTTTGGCCTTGGTCTGGCCTTCAAACTGGAGGAGTTCCTCCGGCACGCGGATCGCCAGGACGCCGGCGAGCCCTTCACGGACGTCGCTACCCTCCAGGTTCTTATCTCGCTTCTTCAGCAGCCCCACCTTACGGGCAAAGTCGTTGAAGGCGCGGGTCATCCCCGCACGCATCCCCGCTTCGTGCGTCCCACCATCCGGTGTCCGCACGTTGTTAACGAACGACAGAATGTTTTCGGAGTATCCGTCGTTGTACTGTCCGGCAAAGTCGACCACGATGCCTTCTTTGTCACCCTCAAAGTGCATGACCTGTGACATCGTGTCCTTACCTTCGTTGAGGTACTCCACGAAGCTCTTCAGCCCCTCCGGATAGTGGTATTCCTCCACCCGGGGTTCATCAGGACGCTCATCAGTCAACGTAATCTTGATGTCCTTCAGCAGGAAGGCCGACTCACGCAGGCGTTCAGCTAGGGTATCAAAGCTGTAGGTAGTAGTCTGAAAAATGGTCGGGTCGGGTTTGAACGTGATGGTGGTCCCGTTAGGTTCGTTCACCTTACCCAGTTTTTGCAAACCGTTACCGTCTGGGTGCCCGCCGTTAATAAACGTCTCGGTGTAGGCGCGTTTGTCACGCACCACGCGCACCGTGAGCGACTCACTGAGGGCGTTCACGACGGAAGAACCGACACCATGCAGACCCCCACTAGTCTTGTAACTGTCCTGGGAGAACTTACCACCTGCGTGCAGCACGGTGAGGATAACCTCAATTGTTGGTCGGCCACTGGCGTGCGTACCCGTAGGCATCCCCCGTCCGTGGTCCACAACGGTAATACTGTTATCTGGGTGAATGGTGACGGCAATAATGTCTCCATAACCGGCCAGCGCTTCATCCACCGCGTTATCTACAATTTCGTAGACCAGGTGGTGCAGCCCACGGGCATCGGTCGAACCGATGTACATCCCGGGACGCTTGCGCACGGCTTCAAGGCCCTCGAGAACTTGAATCGACGAATCGTTATAAGCATCTACTGGTTTCGCCATAAATCGACAACCTTTCCTTTTACACAATAATGTTACTTTACACCACTAAGGCAACCCACTCCAAATATTTCGGTAGCGAAAGTATGTTCGTATTGACCAATTAATTCTACCCGGGTGCCCCAAGACTGTCAAAATAAATTCTATCCGTTACACCCGGCGCGGTGCGCTCACTATGCAAACATGCTAAAATGTTAGCTTGAAAGGAGTGGCGATATGCTACTTGTATTAGCGTTTATTCTCTCATACTTATTGGGTTCGATCCCCTCGGGCGTGTGGATCGGTCAAGCACTATACCATAAGGACGTCCGTACCGCCGGCAGCCATAACATTGGGACGACCAACGTCTACCGGGTGCTCGGCCCTGTAGCCGGCACCATCGTCCTGGCCATGGATATCCTCAAGGGAACGCTCGGGGCGAGCTTACCCGTCATGTTTGGTTACCACCAGCACTGGCTCATTCTGGTGTGTGGTGTTGCCGCCGTGGTGGGTCATACCGCCAGCATCTTTATCGGCTTCAAAGGTGGCAAAGCGGTCGCAACCAGTGCGGGAATTTTGTTAGCATATAACCCCGGCTTCTTCCTGATTGCCTCCGCCCTCTTCGTTTCATTCATTCTGTTGACGTCGATGGTCAGCATCGCCAGTACGTCCGCCATTACCATCGTGACGTTCATTAGCTGGTTTGGCTACCATGATCCGTTGCTCACCACCATTGCGGGGGTGCTGACGGTGGTCTTCTTTATCCGGCACCGGGCCAACTTTGCCCGCATTCGGGCCGGTAAGGAAAACCTGGTTCCGTTTGGCCTGTACTACTGGTACCGACAGCGACACCAGTAAGTGCTGCCCGCACATACACATTACTCCAAGCAAAAGCCGCGGCGTTGAACCGCGGCTTTTGTGCGCCTATGACTAGAATGTCTTAATCGTGTATCCCTGGACAAAGGTGCCACCTGGAGCCAAGCGGTTGATGCCGCGCTTCTCCGTCAGCTCGCCCGAAGCGTCTGGCGCGTCCGCAATGCCCCACCACGGTTCAATGCAGCAGAAGTTGCCAGGAACTGGGTAGTTGGACCAAATGCCGACGTATGGCGCGTCACTGACCGTCAGGGCCACCCCGTGACCACCTTTGCTCGACTTCAGGCTCATCGTCGTTTCTTCACCATTCAACTCGTAAATCAACGCATCGTCCTTAAAGAGCTCGTGGGACAACGCTTGCTGACCAACCTCCTGCTCGTCACGTTGGGCGTAATCAGCATACTTTCCGTCCAGGGGGATGTGGGTACGGGTTTCTGCTGGGTCAAACGTCAGCGTGTATTCATCGTAAGCCGACTCTGCGTCTAACGGCAGGCTAAACGCCGGGTGGGCACCAATACTGAAATAGAGTTCATCGTCGTGGCTAGGATTGTTCACGCTGTAGCCCACTTCCAGGCTGTTACCGGCCAGCCGGTAACTCAGCACCAGCCGAAAGGCAAAGGGAAACTTCGCCCGTGACTCGGCGGTGTCGGTTAGCACTAACTCAACGGCGTTGTCTTCTTGACGGAGCACCTCGAAGTCCATATCGCGAGCAAAGCCGTGGCGGGTCATGTGGTACGTCTGGCCCTGATAATGATACTCATCATCCTTGAGCGCCCCAACAATCGGGAATAATACTGGTGCGTGACGTGCCCATACCTGCGGGTCAGCCTGCCACATGTACTCCGTGCCGTCGTCGCCCTTAAGACTGGACAACTCCGCGCCGTGTAAGTTAATTTCCGCCTGTAAGTGTTCGTTTGCAATCGTAACCATCAAAAATTTCCCCCTACCAAAGTGTTTTACAAAATGTACTTGCTCATATCGTCATCAGCCGCAATGTCGCCCACCTTATCCTGGACGTATTGTTCGGTGATGGTAATGGCACCCATCTGCATGTCCGGACCCTCGTACAGGATGTCCTCCAGCAGCTTTTCCAAGATGGTCGCCAACCGCCGCGCACCGATATTTTCCTGGGTGGTGTTCACCGTAGCCGCAATGTGCGCCACTGTCTGGACGGCTTCCTGGGTAAAGGTGACCTTAACCCCGTCGGCACCGATGAGCGCCATGTACTGCTTGGTCAGCGCGTTATCGGGTTCGGTCAAAATCCGGACAAAGTCGGTCTCAGTCAGGTCGGACAATTCCACGCGGATTGGGAACCGGCCTTGCAGTTCGGCAATCAGGTCGCTCGGCTTGGCTTCCGCAAAGGCACCAGAACCGATGAACAGGATGTGGTCAGTACTGATCATCCCGTACTTGGTGTTGACCTGGGACCCTTCGACAATCGGCAGAATATCGCGCTGGACACCTTCGCGGGATACCTCACCGCTACCATTCTTAGTGCCCTTGGCAATTTTGTCAATTTCATCAATGAAGATGATGCCTGAGTTCTCCGCCCGCCGGATAGCCGCTGCGTAAATATCGGCGTGGTTCACCAGCTTGGAGGATTCCTCGCGAATAAAGGCTTCGCGGGCCTCGCGGACGGACATGGTGCGTTCCACCTTCTGCTTGGGCATCATGCTACCCAGTGCCTGGCCCAGATCAATGCCCATCTGGCCGTACATATCGTTCATACCACCATTGGCCTTCTTTTCATCAGCCACGGCCACGGTCAATTCACGGTCTTCCAGCAGGCCTTTGTCCAACTGCTCCGCTACCGAGAGGCGCTCGTCGCGAATCTGGTCGGTCACTTCGCCATCGTCCTCATCGTTATTCGACGTTTCGTTATTCTGAATGCTGTTGAGCATGGACATCAGGTCCGCCATGTTGTTCTGACGTTTTTCCTTCTTGATGCCCGGTACCAATAGTTTGACCAGTCGCTTGTTGGCCGCCTCTTCAGCACGACCACGCACCTGGGCGTACTGCGCGGTTTCTTCCATCTGGACGGCAACATCAACGAGGTCCCGCACCATGGATTCCACATCACGACCCACGTAGCCGACCTCTGTAAACTTAGTGGCCTCAACCTTCACGAGGGGCGCATCCACCACTTTGGCCAGGCGCCGGGCAATCTCGGTCTTCCCAACCCCAGTCGGTCCGATCATCAAGAGGTTCTTCGGCGTAATATCCTGCTGCATCTTCGGGCTCAACTTCATGCGGCGTTCCCGGTTATACAGGGCCACCGCCACGGCCCGCTTCGCTTCATCCTGACCAATCACGTACTGGTCCAACTGGGCGACAATTTGTTTCGGTGTTAAATCACTCATGGGCGCCTCCTATAGTTCGCTAACCTTAATGTTTGAGTTGGTGAAAATATCGATGCTGCTGGCGATGCCCACCGCCTCTTTGGCAATCGCACCCGCGTCCATCTCCGTGTGACGGAGTAGGGCTACGGCCGCGGCCTGGGCAAAGTTGCCGCCGCTACCGATGGCAAGGACGTCCTCATCGGGGGCAATCACCTCACCGTTACCGGAGATCAGCAACAGCTCCTTACCGTCCATCGCAATCAGCATGGCCTCCAGCTTCTGCATCGTGGGGTCCTTACGCCAGTCCTGGGCCAAAGCCACGGCTGAGCGCTGTAAGTTACCCTGGAACAGTTCCAGTTTCTTTTCAAACCAATCCTGCAGGGTGACCGCATCAGCGACACCACCAGCAAAACCAACCACGACTTTGCCACCATAGATTGGGCGGATTTTCTCCGCGGTCCCCTTCATGATGACCTTCTCGCCACCGGTGACCTGGCCGTCCCCGGCAATCGCCGTGTGCCCGTTACGTCGTACTGCTGCAATTGTTGTCATTAATTTGCTCCTTAATATCCGTTGTTGACCATCAATTCGGTGATGGTGTGTACATCATAACTGTGACACTCTGTCATAACATCGTACTAAAGTATGATTCTGCTACTTATGCTCAGGAAAATACTTCTGGTAGTCCGCCACCAGGTGCGCCGTCGTGACGTGCGTATAGATCTGCGTGGTCGATAGACTACTGTGGCCTAACAGTTCCTGTACGGTCCGTAAATCAGCGCCGTGATTAAGCATATGCGTCGCAAAGCTGTGCCGCAGCATGTGGGGATGAATCTTCGTAGTCAGGCTGGTACGCTCCACCACGCGGTCCAGAATGTACTCAATGCCGCGAGCGGTAATGGGATTGCCGTGTTGGTTCAAAAACATGCGGTTAGTCCACAGTCCACTCACCGCCATCAAATCTGCCCGTACAGTATCAACGTACTGCTGGAGCGCCGCAGCGGCCTGGTCGCCAAAGAGGACGTAGCGGTCCTTGTTGCCCTTACCGTGAACGAGGATGGCGTGCATCTTAATGTCCACCTGCTCCACTGTCAGGTTAGCCACTTCGCTCACCCGCATCCCCGTATCGTACAACACTTCGAGTAGTGCGCGGTCGCGAATGTCGGCGGGTTCAGACCCACTAACCGCCTTAAATAGCTGCTCAATTTCGGGCTCGTAGAAAAACTGGGGAAGGCGGCGGTGACCCTTTTTGGTCTCAACCATGGCAAAGGGGTCATGGTCAGCGCGCCCCACCCGCATCATGTAGCGGTAAAAACTCCGCAGGCTGCTGAGCTTACGCGCGGTAGTTGCGCGGCTGTAATGGTGGTCGTTCATGTCAGTCATAAAGGCCGCCACGGTCACGGTATCGACTTTGTCGTACCCATCAAAGCCGCCGCTCTCCTCACAAAACTGGCGGAACGCAGCCACGTCATCGTGGTAGGCCCGCTGGGTGGCGGGCGAATAGTGGCGCTCAACCTTCAGGTAGTTGATAAATTCGTCTAGTGGCTCCATCGGCTCACCTCCGTCCCAATTATCCTATCACAGTTAGTGCGAATGCGCTTACGTAAATACTGACAAAGCGGAAATTCATGCCGGACAACAAAGGCGACCAGTCATAATTGGCGGCTTCGTAAAAACGATGCACATCGACGCCCGCCAGGCTTCTGACCGATTGGGGTTATGGTGAGCAACCCGCCCTACAAACGTGGACCACAATGCAGCTCCCTGGACCTAAACCAATAAGGCTGATATTCCTAAGTACAGGAATATCAGCCTTATTACGTTAGTGCTCGGGAGCTAACCGCATCGTGGTCCACTCTCATATGCGTTGCTTATTTTTGAATTGCTTCTTCGTAATCGCCGTTCGGGCAGACGACCTGCACACCGCCGCGGCTACGCTTCTCCACGAGGAAGTGGCCATCCTTCGGGCAATTACGCCCGACTGGCTTATCCCACGAGACAAAGTCGCAGTCAGGGTACCGGGAACAACCAAAGAACGTCCGGTTACGCTTGCTCTTGCGTTCAACCACCTGACCGATACCACACTTAGGACAAATCACGCCAATTTCCTTGACGATGGCCTTAGTGTTGCGACAATCAGGGAAGCGGGAACAGGCGTAGAACTTACCGTAACGGCCCATTTTGATCACCATGGGCGCGCCACAGATGTCACAGTTAAACCCTGCCGGCTCATCCTTGAGCTGAATCTTTTCGATGCCCTCTTCGGCGTGATCCACTTCCTTGGCGAATGGCTTGTAGAACTGGTCGATAACCTTAACCCAGTTTTCCTCACCCGTTTCGATGGCATCCAACTCGCCTTCGACGTTGGCCGTGAACTTAATGTCCACCACGTCGGGGAAAAATTCCACGATTAGCGAGTTAACGATTTCGCCGAGTTCCGTTGGTTCAAAGCGGCGGGCGCTCAGCTTCACGTAGTACCGCTTCTGGATGGTTTCAATCGTTGGGGCGTAGGTTGACGGTCGGCCCACACCGTTTTCTTCCAGCGCCTTAACGAGGTTGGCTTCAGAATACCGTGCTGGTGGCTGCGTAAAGTGCTGCGCCGGGTCGGTTTTAGTCAACGTGACGCTGTCGCCCTCAGCCAGTTCGGGTAACTCCCGGTCCTTCTGGTCCGCATCACGGGAAGACACGTACAAAGTTGTGAAACCTTTGAACTTCGTGTGGCTACCATTGGCACGGAACTCCGCACCGTTTTGGTGGAGCTTGACGGACACCGTATCCACAACGGCAGGGGTCATTTCGCTGGCCACAAAGCGCGACCAAATCAGTTGGTAAAGGCGCATCTGGTCCTTGGTCAGCACCTTTTCCAGACTCTTAGGCGTCCGGTAGGTGGAACTCGGCCGGATGGCTTCGTGGGCGTCCTGGGCGCCTTCCTGCAACTTACCCTGACGAATCTTGGTGGCCGCGTACGGTTCGCCATACTCTTCGTGGATAAATTTGCTGGTCTCGGCCTTCGCCACGCTGGAAACACGGGTACTGTCGGTACGCATGTAGGTGATTAACCCGACCGTACCCTCTTTGCCACCTAAATTAATACCTTCGTACAGCTGCTGAGCCAGCATCATGGTCTTCCGTGTACGGAAGTTGAGCTTACGGTTAGCTTCCTGCTGCAGGGAACTGGTGGTAAACGGTGGTGCGGGGAACCGCTTGCGTTCCTTCTTGACAACACTAGTGACGTCGAACGGTTGGGCTTTATCTACCCGGCCCAACACGTCCTGAACAGCGTCGTTGTCTGGCAACTTCGTTTTCTTTCCGTCCAGACCGTAGAAGGATGCGGGAAAGGCTTTGCCCCGCCCCTTCTTAAACTCCGCGTCGATGGTCCAGTATTCTTCGGGCTTGAAATCATTAATTTCTTTTTCGCGGTCAATGATGAGCTTCAACGCGACGGACTGTACGCGTCCGGCTGACAGACCCTTCTTGACCTTTTTCCACAGGAGCGGGCTGATGGAGTAACCCACCAGTCGGTCCAAAATACGCCGGGCCTGCTGAGCTTCGACGAGCTTTTCGTCAATACTCCGGGGCTCTTTGAAGGAGTTCTTAACCGCATCTTTGGTGATTTCGTTGAACACCACGCGATTCTTGTCCTTTGGGTCGAGTCCGAGCAGGTAGCTAACGTGCCACGCAATGGCTTCCCCTTCACGGTCCGGGTCAGCTGCGAGGTACACGTGGTCGACCTTCTTGGCCTCCCGTTTCAACCCCTTGATGACGTCGCCCTTACCCCGAATGGAAATATATTTGGGTGCGTAATCATTGTCGATATCGACCCCCATCTGACTCTTGGGCAAATCACGCACATGACCGAGGCTCGCAATCACTTTGTAATTGCGTCCCAGGTACTTTTCAATTGTCTTGGCCTTCGCGGGTGATTCCACGATGACGAGATTCTTGGCGGACATAAACGTCCTCCTTTCAATAGTACGGTGCACCGCCACGCGCGATACACAAAATCAAGGCCCATATTAGGCCATCACGTGGGGCCCTGTCAAACTTTTTAATCAAAATAGCGTAATTCTGTCGAAATATCGGCCGCCTGACGGACCAAAGTTGCACCCTGTTGAATCAGTTCATTGGGTCCCACTCCGAGTGGTGCGTCAATCCGATTAGGGAGCACACACACGGTCCGCCCGTTTTCAGCCGCCATGGTTGCGGTGATTAGACTACCACTTTTGTGCCGGGCCTCTGTAACCAATAATACGTGACTCAGCCCCGCAATAATACGGTTACGCGCAATAAACCGGTACGGCATGGAGCTAGTTCCAGGCGGATACTCGGATAGCAGTAGGCCGTGCTGGGCAACCGCGGACTGCAAATGACGATTCTGGGCTGGATAAAACCGGTCAATGCCGGTCGCAATCACCCCCACCGGTGGCAGCCCCGTGGTCAGCGCCGCACGATGCGCAATACCGTCCGCACCTTTGGCCAGGCCACTGATAATAGCCACATTCGGTGATAACGCTGGTAGTAGCTGCGCGAGAGCCTGTTCGGAATACTCACCACCCGAACGCGCCCCCACGATACCCACACTACTCATGTGCAATAACTCTGGGTGGCCGGCGTAAAACAAGACTAAAGGCGGCTGCTCAATCATGCGCAGCCGCTCCGGATAGTCGCTATCAACAATGGTCATGTACTGGGTGTGTGCACACAGCGCCTGCCATTGCGCCCGGTGCATTGGCTCGTTCAACCACCGCAGTAGCCGCGCACGTGACCGGGCCGGCGCCGCATCAACTAACGTCTGGTCAACGGCCGGTGCGCCGTCCGCAATTGCGACCATGACGTTGTGCGCAACCGTGGGGCTGGCCCCAGTCGCCAAGTGTGTTAACAGTATAAATTCACGCAATTCCATCTTTGTACCTCCGCAAACGGGTCTGTCAGGAGATTTCGCAAAGTCGCGTCGTTTTTCTACTATTTAAATGTTAGTCGTACACATTATTTGGGTCCAAAATTTAATTATCTGAGTGCGGCCCGTACCGGACTAAACGAACGCCGGTGAATTGGCGTAACACCGAGGTTTTGCAAACCTGCAAGATGTTTGGCCGTGCCGTAGCCCATGTTGTCATCCAAGTCGTACCCGGGATAGATGCGGTCATACATCTCCATCAGGTGATCACGGGCGACTTTGGCCACGATGCTGGCCGCACCAATGCTGATGCTGCGCGCGTCCCCCTTAATCAACTTCGTCTGGGGGATGTTCACCGGCACCGTCATGGCGTCTACCAGCAAGTAATCCGGCCGGACGCGTAACCCGTTAACGGCGTCGGCCATCCCCAGTTCGGTGGCGTGATAAATATTTTCACGGTCAATGGTAGGTGCGTCCTTGACCCCCAAACTGACAGCCACGGCCTGAGTCAGAATTTGCGCGTACAGCTCCTCGCGACGATGCGCAGTCAGCTGCTTGCTGTCATTGACGGGCACGTCAAAACTACCGTCGATAATCACGGCGGCAGTCACAACTGGGCCAGCTAGCGGTCCACGGCCAACTTCATCAATTCCCGCGATGTGCGGATACTGCGGCCACAAGGATTGTTCAAACTCCAGACGTTGCTCAAAATCCGCCCGGGCAGCGGCAGCGCGTGCCTGCTCACGCTGATAGCGCTGGAGCAACTGCTGCGCCCCTTTGCGCGGATCAGCGGTCAACGCGGCCAATACGTCCGCGGCAACGGGTGGTTGCGCCAGTAACGTGCGGTACTCACTCAGTGTCGGCATGTTCAGCCTCCGCGGTCGGCACCTCGAGCGTGTAGCGTCCCAGCTCACCTTTGCGCACGTCGTTAATCAGGCGTGTAGCCATACGGTCATACTCCTCACCAAAGCCTAGCTTACTGGTCAGGTAGGCCATCAGGTCGTGCGGGGCTAAAGTCATATCGGCATCATTTAATCCGTACGCCTTCCGTAACCGGGCCGGATACTCCTGCATGAAGTACGTCAGTCCCCAGAGCGCAACGTCATCGGCGTTAAACACCGTGTCCGCAATCGCACCGCTCAGAGCCAAGCGCATCCCCACTTCCTGGTCCTCAAACTTCGGCCACAGGATGCCGGGTGTGTCCAGTAAGTCCAAGTTATCGCCGGCCTTAAGCCACTGCTGGTTCTTGGTGACGCCGGGGCGGTTCCCGGTAACAGCAATGTTTTTGTGGACTAGCCGGTTCAGAATCGTCGACTTACCAACGTTCGGAATGCCAATACACATGGCGCGAATATGGGGGGTTTTAATCCCCCGCGCCTTCTTGCGGGCAATTTTGTCCGCGAGCTGGGTGGTCGCCATCTGGGCCAACTGCTGGAGGCGGTTGGCGTGCTGCGCATCGATTGCCAAAGCCGGTTGGTCAGCCTGCTCGTATGCTGCTAACCACTGTTTGGTACGGTTAGGATCAGCGAGGTCCGCCTTGTTGAGGATTGCAATCCGCGGCTTTTGGTTCAGCATGGACAGCAGCATGGGGTTACGTGAACTTTCCGGCACGCGTGCGTCCACCACCTCAAAAACAATATCTACCTGTTTAATACGCTCGGCTACTTCCCGCCGGGCCTTTTGCATGTGGCCGGGGAACCAGTTAATTTGTGCCATTGTTTGTAACTCCTTTAGTACCAAGGGCTTGAGGCCCTTGGGTTGTCATTTTTTCATAAACGTGGGCAAAACGTGGGCAGCGTGGCGAAATTACCAAACGCTACCGTTCAACTTCACCCGATTTTTTCAATGAACCGCGTGATGGCTTCGACCGATTTATCCTGATTTTCATCAAGGGTGTGGGTGTAGCCATCCGTGGTTTCGGCCCGAACATGCCCGACCCGCTTTTGCACTTCTTTGAGTGAAATCGACGGGTCATCGCGAAGCACCGAAATGTGAATGTGGCGGAAGCCGTGAGGAATCGCGTTCTTCGTCCATTCAAAACCATACCATTCTTGGCAATGCTTCGTTAGCGACTTATTGATTCGCGTCAGAATCTCACGGAAGCTGTGCGAGGTGATTGGTGAGCCATACTCTGTCCTAAACAGCGACTTAGAAGCATGAAAGGCGTCCGCGGGAAAGTCAGCCATGTGTTCGTCGAATGCCTTGTTACGCGCAATGACACGCTTTACGGCATCAATGGCAAATTCCGGCAATTCTTCGACACGTTCACCGGCCTCGGTCTTAGTGGTGTCTTCGTAATACTCATCAACGCGCAGGTCGTAATATTGCAAGGACTTGTCGATCGTCACCAGCCGATTCTCGAAATCAATATCCGCTTCCGTCAATGCAGCAGCCTCACCGATACGACAACCCGTCCCAATCATGAACAGCGCCAAATCGTAGTATGTCTGATGCCGCCGCTTGCGTAACTCTGCCAATAAGGCGTGGACCTCGTGCTCGTCAAGAAACTTCGCTTCGTGGCGCAGTCGTTTTTCGCGCTTCTCCTTTGAACTGGCAGAGAGTTTGATTACACGCGTTGGTGAGAACGGAATTGCGTTGTGCAGAACGCCGTAGTCGAAGATCTTATTTAGCGAGCATTTGATATGTTGCATCGTCGAATGGGTTGAATGATACTTCTTCTTGTAGTCGTTCAACAGGTTCTGAATTAGCAGTGGTGTAATCACTTCAAGAAGCACGTCATCTGCCATCAGCTCTTCAATACGTTTCAACACCATTTTCTCACGCGTGACGGTTGGCGGCTTGACCGTAGTCTGCCAAGTTTCCAACCATTTTGCTTTCAAGTCACCGAATGTCACCATCGCGGCGCCGTTGAAAGTACCTTGTTTCTCTGCAATCAGCTCCTCAATCTTTGCAGCTAAGTCGCGTTCGGCCTGCTTGCGGGCGCGCGCCGTGTTCGTAGTGAACTTGACGACTTCCCGTTTTGCTTTGCCAGTCAATGGATCAACATAGCGATCGACCGCGTAATAAGTTGACTTACCGTTCTTGCGTTTTCTTTCTTCAAAATACATGTTTTATCCTTTCCGGGTAAGGAAAAGGGCAAAACTGAATCTCTATTAGCAGATTCTATTTTAACATCCAAACCCTTTATTTTCTGCGCAATTTTGAATAGCCATGTGTCTTCCAGTACAAAAAGTCGTCGAATACCTCGAAATTGATGAAGACGAGCTTGTGCGTTGGGTTCAAGACGCCATCACGCCACAGCTTGTTGTCACGCATCTCACATAGCCAACGATTGAGCGTGTATTTGTTTAAGCCGTCGTATCGGCTCAAAATGGCTTCCTTATTGCCCCATTCAGCATCACTGTCCGATACTGGACTGTATTTGATTTTCATTCATTACCTCACTTGTTGTGTCTAGCATCTGTGTGAGATAATCAGCACAGATAGGACCCATATCTTATCTGTGAAGGGTGACTACTTGCTTTGGTCGGCGTGGTCATCCTTTTTTGATTGCTCACTTTCGGGTGTCATTTCTTCAAACAAACCATTTTCAAGTTGATCTGCGCCAACTGTGTACTGCTCAATGATTTGTCGATGCTTGTCTGTCAAGATTGCCCCGCGAATCGATTGCATCGTTTTTTGGTTACCCCAGTACGCGTCAATCTCGTGGAGCACTCGCTCCGTCAGTGCAACTTGCTTATCGATCCACGCCCGCGTGCGGTTGAGATCGAGCGGTTCTGGGGCAGTGGTCAAGCGCAGCGGCTGGCGATCATGACCGACAAAGCGTTGCCAATTCTTGTTGAGCGGCCAATCCAGTCGTAGCTTGCCTTTTTGAGCATCAACAAAGCGTAGATAGCGTTTAATGATGCCAAATATCGTGCGTTCCTCATCGCGATAACAAAGTAAATCATCAACAGCCTTTTCCGCCCGAGTGTTCTTCAAACGAATTTCAAAACGGTTGTAGATGTTGGTGGTTAAGCCTTTCTTGTGCTGCTCGGCGCCTTTCTCGTAGAGGCAAAAGTAAAGTTCGCTTTTGGTTGAACCAATGTATAATGTCGTACCAGTCTCATCATCAAATTCTTCATCGTCTTCATGATAGATGCGGCCGGATACCGTGCCTTGGTACTCACGCATGACGTGGATACACTCGTTGGCCTGAATTTTTTGAATCAGGTTTGGAATATCCAACATATTGACCATATCGTTAACGGCTAAATCCAGTCGTTTCATCACGCCTTTCATGTCCAGGCACTGGTAAAGAAAGTCATACCAAGTTTCGCCACGCCCTAGCAGAATACTTTCCATCTGGCGACAACCTTGCCCACGTAGTTCTAGCAGCGTGCCTAATTCCTTGTGGCCCGGATCAGAGCCGTAGATTTTAATCTGTCCTAGTGAGCGGGTGAACTGATAACCAAACGCCGCGCGATCTTCAGACAGAATACAATCCGTTTGCAAACGTAAAAGGTCATCGACGATTTTGTCTATATCCTGTGTTGGAAACCGAATCCGTACATAGTCAATCAGCAGTTGCAGTTCCGGCTCATCTGACCAATTATTGAGAGTCTTATCAATGTGCATCTGTAAGCCGCTACTACACGCTTCGCCATTTTCGATGCGACTAAGGTGGCGTTGTGTGATACCAAGCCGGTGACATAGCTGCACCTGTGTCAGGTTCAATTCTTTACGACGCCTCCGTACTGAATCACTCCAGTAACCCAAATTGTTTGCCTCCTAATCTTGTTGCCACTAGACATCAGCTTGAGTTGTCCAGTCGGTAAGTTCTGTGTCGTATCAACGTTTCTACCCGGAAATCAGGTAGATAGGTGTCATTTACGACCCCCCTGTTAGTACATGGGGGTCTAGGCGGCCGGCTACGCCGACCGCCGCCGCTCACGCTTGCGGCTTTCGCGCTGCACGCCGCGCGTGGCGGCGAGACTTTCTCCTTTCATCACTAACCGTATTAACAATCTATACGTTACCGAAATAATACCAAGGCTTTCAATCGATTTCCTTAGTTTTTTAGTAGCTACAAAACTTTCAATTATAGTTGTGTATCTTGTCTTGAAGCTGATTATCTGATAACCTGATGGCGAGGTGATCAACATGACAGAAACAAAATATTTCGGCCCAAATCTAAAACGGCTCCGTCTTCAAAGTGGCATGTCACAATCAGAACTTGGCGCCGCTTTGGATACGCCAGTCAATGGACAGGCTATCTCAAACTGGGAACGCGAGATGAATCATCCTACTTATGAGAACCTGATTGGTATCGCTAAGTTCTTTAATGTCATGCCGTCAGAGTTGTTGCGGACAGAAAAAGAAGCCGCGGTTGGAGAAACCACGGCCGTTCTTGATCGAATCGATGAATATATGCCAAAGGTTGCGGAGATTCGCAGAGTGATGCACATGATGGGCGACTTCTCACCACGCCAATTAGATGGACTGGCTGAACAACTCAACGAGATTATGCACTACTTTCTCCCTTACACACCAGTTGATGAGGACGGTGTGCCAGATACAGATCAGAATGGTCGCGTAATTACGAAGAAATCGAAGTATCGAGATTTGCCTATTAAGGAAATTCATCAAGCATACCAAGAGTTAAAGGCTATCCATTCATACAAGGATGATAAGCAAAATCTGAATTGAAAAATTCACATCGAAAACAATACCCGGCACAACCTTTACGCTGAAACTCGCGTAGTAGGCTGTGCCGGGTATTGTCACTGTTTTGGCTTTGTATCGACATTGCAATGCGGATCTTCCGAATGACTAAATAAGGTAGATGTCGAAGGCAAATCCTAAAATGGCAACCATAGTAAGTGGTCCGCTAGTAGGGCTCGTTGACCAATGCCACGGGAACCGTAAATAACAATCCGGCATCTGACAAGGGTTTGAGCGCCTCCAACACTGTTTGCAGGCTCGCACGATCCACCACCGTTTCGATCACGATTGGTAGGTGGCCACTTTTATGTGTCGTGGTTTCTTCATGTACATGGCGACCGTCGTCATAGCCGGCAATCCCCCGAGTGACACTGACCCAGCGCACATGCATCGCTTGCAACTGCGCCACAATCTTAGTGTAGTGGTCTGGGGCAAAGTGCTTATTGTCTTCTCGGGTAAATAACTTCACGTCATAGTATGCTGCGGTATCGTCCATCTCAATGTCACTCCCAGTCTGTCCTTGAACCGTCGTAATCTGACCGCGATCGTCAACGAGCTGCGTCAGTTCAGCCAAAATTACCTGCAAGTTGTCGCCGCTTTGCACCGTTTCGATGATCACCGGCAAGTCGTTGCCGCGTCTTGGCTTGCGTAGGCTTTGGCGCATCTCGTTATACTTGTTGACGCCCATAATCGTGCGGCGGATCGTGCCGTCGACGATCCCACGCTGCCAGAAATATGCGAAAATCTGCTTCACCAGTTCTTGATGGGTCAGCGTCTGCATGACCTCATCAGTCACCACCCGAATCAAAGTTGCTTCTGTCATCGTTCTCCTCCTACCACGCGTCAGCGGCAATCAAGGCTTGGGCTTTGGCGCCGTAATTATGGGTCATATTTTCTGCGGTCACATCAACGGTACTGTAGCCGAATGCACCGGTGGTCAACGTCCGCGTATACAGCGCCGCATAGGGAAGCTGTTCACGGGTGACTAACCTTAGCTCCTGATCAACGTCGTACGGGAGCACACGAAGCGTCCAGCTGCTGAAACGGCCGGCATCAATAGTCAACAAGCCATACTGGGCGCGCCCGGCGGCTAACTGCGGTTGCAGTGACGTCGCCAAGCCGACGCTACCGGGGTTCATGATGTAGCGGCCATCAGTAGTTTGACGCATCAGCGGCTGGTGGGTGTGTCCATACAGCGCAATGTCTGCGTCACTGCCGGCCAGCAACGCATCGAAGTTCTGTTGCTTAGCCACAGGTTCTGCTTGATGACCACGGCTGGTGGTCGGCGTTGCGTGAAATATGCTCAACTTCACGCCATCGATCACTAATTCTTGATGTAGCGGCCGACTAACCAACCAACGAAACTGTGTCGCGGTGAGATGCTCGCGGTCAAAAGCCGACGTGATGATCGCCACGACTGCTTTTTGGTTCTTCTCAAACGTCACGAACCGGTGGTGCAACAGGCTAGCATAAACTTCTTCGTGGTTGCCGATCACCCACGCCAGCGGTTGGAGTACTTGAAGTGCCTGCACACACGCTGCTGGCTCTGGGCCACGGTTGCCAATGTCGCCAAACACCATGTAATCGGTGGCGTGTTGTTCGTGTGCGTCTTGCAGCACAGCTTGCAGGGCACTGTAATTACCGTGTACGTCGGCGATCACTGCGATCTTATGCATCTACTCACCTCCCGGGTCAGAAAGAAAAAACGTCTGCCTCACTACCCCGCTACAGCACAGGGCATTAAGACAGACGTCATCAACAATTAGCTTGTATTAGGGTGAACGTCATCACCATTTCACTTGTTCACCGTCAATATAACATCGTTGCGGACAGAGTTCAAGCGCTTACCCATGCACTGACCCGATCAGCTAATAAGTGACGATCACGCTGTATTCGATCAGCCAGATAAGCCGCAGCCACTTGGTCTTTTTCAGTTGTCGCATCAGCTGTGAGCTGACGGGTATCGCACCAAATTCCCGTCAGCAAAAGCCCTGCTGACAAAGGCGAAAGCATCACGTCACGCTCTTGATAGAGTTCGGTGAGTATCGTGTTGACACTGGCCACAGGTTCGAGACGAATGTATACCGGATGACTAGCACGAAAACCACTCATCCGATGATTATCCACGACCGCTACAACGTTGGCTTCACTAATGTCTGGAGCACTCACTGCCAAGTCGTTATGGCCGACCATCACCACACCGCCCGCGGCCCCAGCAACTGCCTTGACCACTATTGGCGGTGCCACTCCCCAGAATTTCACGATGTCCCGCATGACCGGTGACAGCCGCGTATAAGCACTTGGCGCAGCGTCTTTGCCGAATGCGGAGGCCAGACGCGCGGCGTTGATGACGGCAATGTCAATTCCTACAGTTGATTGCCGCGGGCCGATTGTTAAAATCTGCATTTTATCGTCTCCTTCTCGAAAAAAGACACCTAGCCCGGACTAAATGCCCGAAACTAGGTGTCATTAGTTGAATAACGGTTATGGCGAACACCTTCGCCTATCATGTTCGAGGCCAATATAACACCATTATCCATGATTGTCTATAGGTGTCATTATCGAGTAAGTGAGTACTGCCTTATCTCACCACAGGCTACCCAGCCACACACCGATGGTCAGGGTGACTATCCCGGCTCCCGTCGTGCCAAAATAATACCAAGCAAACGTACGGTAACGCCGGTTGCGCAATAAGATAAACGCGTCAGTCATGAATGTTGAAAAAGTCGTGTACCCACCACACACACCGGTCAAAAGTAGCAGTGACCACGCTTGCGGCAGTGCGCACATCGCCAAAAATCCCGCTACGAAGGCACCACTAGCATTGATCACAAGCGTCGCCAGCGGCACCCCAGGCCACCAGTTCTTGCCTAGCTGCGTCAGCACGTATCGCATCACGCCGCCTACCCCCGCGCCTAAAGCCACTAACATCACCATGTCTGTCGCCGCCTTCCCCAGGTTTCGGCGCATAAATAGCCGCCAAACGACGCGCCTAAACCAACAAGCAGCTCAAGCAAGAAGATCCCGATCGCATACACCGGCGATTCGCCAACGTGTTTGTAGAGGTTCAGCACCATCGTCGAAAATGTCGTGAACGCGCCGACAAAACCAGTCCCTAACGCCAAAATCAGCCAGCTCGGCAAGTCGATGTACACCGCTAGACCGTATGTGACAAACGCCAGTATGAAGCTGCCCACCAGATTCACCGCCGTGGTGCCGAGCATCGTGTCGGCATCATTGAGCCACAAGCCGATTCCCCAACGGGCGACCCCACCGAAGCAGCCGCCGATGAACACCGCTAAAATATCTTGGTATCGCAATCGCTGCATTGAACTTCCCCCTAAAACACGGCTACCAAAATACTGGCAGCCGTGTGGTTACACTCATTAAAATTTAATATAACGCCTAGCATTATAGCAAAACGTACAGCTGTAAGACAAGTCCGCCTTTTGCACGAAAATTTGTCGGTCTGGCTTGCGCAAAATTTCGTAAGGGAGTATGCTTTGAGTGTTAAAAAGTTAATCGGCGATGACGTTCGCCACTAAAACTAATTGGTAAATCAATTTGATGACGTCTACTGCACAGATTTTGCGTGCAGTAGACGTCATCTTTTTTTACCGGAAGGAGCACAATTATGTCAGTAGTGATTGAATCTGTGAAGGCGCGCGAGATCTTCGATTCGCGCGGCAACCCAACTGTTGAGGCCGATGTTATCCTGTCGGACGGTACGCTCGGCCGCGCGGAGGTACCATCTGGTGCATCGACCGGCGAAAAAGAAGCCGTCGAGTTGCGCGACGGCGGCGACCGGCTCCAAGGCAAAGGCGTCTCAAAGGCCGTGGCCAACGTCAATACCCAGATCAACAAGGCTTTGCACGGTGCCGACCCCTTCAACCAAGCCCACATCGACCAGCTGATGATCGACTTAGACGGCACACCTAACAAGGCACGCCTAGGGGCTAACGCGATCTTAGGGGTGTCAATGGCCACTGCCCGTGCAGCAGCCAACGCCTTGCACACACCGCTGTATCGCTACCTCGGCGGCACTGACTTGGAGCTGCCACAAACGTTCCACAATGTGATCAACGGTGGTGAGCACGCTGACAATGGCATCGATATTCAGGAATTCATGATCACCCCAGTCGATCGTTCCAGCTTCCGTGATGGCTTCGAAAAAATCGCCAACACCTACCACACCTTGAAGAAGGTAATCGAAGAAGCCGGCTACACCACGGGCCTCGGCGATGAAGGGGGCTTTGCGCCTGACCTCAAGAACTCCGAAGACGCCTTGCAGATGCTGCATGACGCCATCATCAAGGCAGGCTACACGCCTGGCAAGGAAATCGCCATCGCCTTTGACGCGGCGGCATCATACTTCTACAACCGCGACACCAAGAACTATGACTTTGAAGGCAAAACCTACACGCCTGCCGAATTAGGCGAATACTACATTCACCTGCTGGACAAGTTTCCAGAGATCATCTCCATCGAAGATCCTTATGGGGAAGAAGACTGGGGCCACTTCGCTGACTTCACCAAGAAGTACGGCGACCGCGTGCAACTAGTCGCAGACGATCCGGTCTGCACTAACCCAGCCTTGATCAAAGACGCCATCAAACAAGGCATGGCCAACAGTATCTTGATCAAACTCAACCAGATCGGCACGGTCACCGAAACGCTGGAAGCGATCCGCTTAGCACGCAAGAACGGCTACACTACCATGATGTCTCACCGTTCTGGTGAAACCGGCGACACCTTTGTCGCTGACTTTACCGTCGCCACGAACGCTGCGCAACTCAAGTCTGGCGCCCCGGCCCGTTCCGAGCGTGTGGAGAAATACAACCAACTGTTGAGGATCGAAGAAGAACTCGGCGCTGACGGCACGCGCTTAGCCCACTTCCCTGATTCAGTCGACTTCGACTGATCAGCATTGACCAAACGGCCGAGCACGAATCTGTGCGCGGCCGTTTGTTATCTTGCAGAAAGCTAGTGTCTACTATGACCGAAAAAAACGATCTAAACGGCCTCGCCCAAGCCGAAGCTGACCAGCGACTGGCCCGTAATGGCTTCAACGAAGTGGCCGAACCCCCCTTCAACTTTGCCACGGCCATTATCACTCGCCTGTGGGAGCCTAGCGCGTGGATACTCGAAGCGGCGCTGATCATTGAAATCGTGTTAGGCAAGGGCATCCAAGCCGGGTTCATCGTGCTAATGTTGCTCTTTGCCGCGGTCAATGGCGCGATTCAATCTCGCCGCGCCAACACGGTCTTACGCAGCCTATCACATGACTTATCGCCGACCGCCGCGGTCAGCCGCGATGTCAAGTGGAAACAGGTGTCGGCCAAGCACTTAGTCGTTGATGACCTCATCAGCCTACGCCAAGGAGACATTATCCCCGCCGACGTGCGTCTGCTGACGGACACGCTGGAAGTCAACGAAAGCAGTATCACAGGCGAAGCCAAGGCCGTCAACCGCACCCCTGGTGATACCGCCTATGCCGGCACCGAAGTCCTCTCCGGCAATGCCTTAGCGATCGTCACCGCCACCGGTGCTAATAGCCGCAGCGGCAAAACGATCAGCCTGATCAACCAAAGCTCGGCGCCGGGCCATTTGCAGAAGCTCTTGGGCGAAATCATCGGCTATCTAGCAGCATTCGATGCGGTGTTGGCCGTGCTATCGATCATCGTGGCCATTGTCCGCCATGAAGACTTGGTCGCCATGCTACCGTTTCTGGCAATGCTGTTCATCGCAACGATCCCAATCGCCATGCCATCGAGTTTTGCCGTTGCTAACTCGGTCGAAGCCAAGGTCCTGAGCACCAAGCACGTCTTAGTTTCCGACCTCACCGGGATTCAAGAAGCTGCCAATATGAATGTGCTACTCGTGGATAAAACCGGCACGATTACTGCCAACAAACCCGCTGTGGTGGCCTTCTACAACTGGTCAACGCTCCCAGACGCCGACGTGACCCGACTGGCGATCAGTGCAGCAGATACGCGCAATGCCAGAGTGATCGACGCGGCGCTATTCAACTATGCTCAAGCACACAACATTAAGGCCTGGCCTCAGCATGAATTCACGCCGTTCACCTCCGGTATCGGTTACTCCCAAGCCACTGTGGTCACCGATAGTACCACCGTCAACGTGAAACTCGGCGCACTGAAGAAGTTGACGGCGCTGGCCACCAATCACCCAGACCTAACGGCGGTCAACTTTGCCGAAGGCCGTACGGCAGCCGTGGTCGTTGATTCACAGCTAGTCGGTCTATTCGTACTCCAAGACCAACCTCGGGCAGATTCCGCAACTGCCATCAAGGCTCTGCAGGCACGCGGCGTCAAAGTAATCATGCTGACTGGCGATAACCAAAAAACTGCCGCCGCGATTGCCCAAGCAGTTGGGCTAAACGGTGAGGTGCGCTCGTACACCGAGGTTAATGTCGGGACCAAAATTGCAGGCCTCGCAGGCATCGCCGACGTGACCCCAGAAGACAAATTGGCGATGGCCCAGCGTCTACAAGGTGAAGGCTATGTGGTCGGTATGACCGGCGACGGGGTCAATGACGCACCCGCCTTGAAACAAGCCGATGTTGGTATCGCCGTTGACAATGCCGTTGACCTCGCCAAGCGCTCGGCGCGCATGGTTCTGCTAGCAGACGGCCTGACCCCGATCATCGAGATCCTAGATGCCGGCCACCGCGTCTATCAACGCATGATGACCTGGACAATCACCAAACTTTCACGCACCGCGGAGCTGACACTCCTGCTGACATTAGGTTATCTGATTCTCCACTTCATTCCGCTGACCTTAAACGCGATGATCCTGGTCGCGATCCTGAATGATTGTGTGACCCTTGTGCTCGGCACTGACCGCACGACGATCACCCACCAACCAGAAAGCTGGAACCTGGCCAAACTTAGCAAGATTGCTGGCATCTTGGCCATAGGCTGGTCAACGGTCGGCTACGGTTGGCTGACTTGGTTGCAACGGCTTGGTCTAACGACTGGACAAGTCAGCACTGGCCTTTACGTCTATCTGATTTTTAGCGCGATGCTGACGATCCTGATGACCCGCACCCAAAAGCCGTTCTGGGCTAGCAGACCCAGTCGCGCCGTTGCAGTAGCGATCGGTGGCAACTGTATATTGACCCTAGTTCTGGCACTGACTGGCTGGGGGATCGCTGCAATCAGCCCGGCCTTGATCGGCTTAGCAATCGTGATCACTTTATTAACGGGCATTGTGCTGACAGCGATTCGATTTGCGGCACACATCTAGCGAACTCTCACCAGATCCACACTGCTCTTGAATCCATTGGTCAATGTATATTGGCTAATGGTTTTTTTGCTGTCCTACGATTTTAATTACCTAATTTAACGTTTTGCTTTCACCGCTATGTTCAACCTCGGCCTGTGACCTGCGTAGGTGTAACTAATTATCTGTCAATCTAAGGAGTCTGTATTCATGAGCCGCGAACGTGAGGTCTCTCGAATGTTCATCAGATACATGCAACAAGTCCTTCGTAACGAACGAATCAACCTCTATCGTAAACACTTTAAAGACCTCAAAGAAACTCTACTTGAGGAACGGTTATTGGAAGAAATCGTTGATCCTGGACATCCCGAAGACTTTCTTTTAACTGATGACGAGGTTGAACATCTCGAAACCTTCATCGAAAATGAGCATCTTGCAGCGGCCATTGCAAGCCTTTCAACTGCTGAAAAGACGGTGTTGTATCAATATTACTATTCTGAACTTAACGCCGTGGAAATCGGGAACCGCACCGGCAAAACTAGTCAGGGGGTGAACAAGAGACGGCGACAAGTACTAGCACGAATCAAGAAAGTATACAGAAATATATATAAATAGCTCGCACAACTTACGCAACAACGTAGAAACGAAGAATCCAATAAATTCAGTTTTGCCAACCAATTATGGGCATGTGCGTATTCAAAGTCCAAGTAAATACCCGGGTATTTTTCAACGAAATGTGTGGAAATGTGTGGGCAAAAACGTGGGCAAAATCTGATTTTATTTGCCAAGCATTGCTTAGAATCAGCCTCTACCGATGCCCTGCCGAATCATCCCACGAGTTATCGATAAAACTTGAGAGCAATCAAAAAGCCCGAATTGACGGGCTTTTTTGCTAATTTTCATTCAGCTTTATCAGAGATCCCATACCCACCATGAGTAGCATTGCCAATCAGCCTTGGTTCAACCAGTTAATGTTTGCCATATATATTTTGTTCTCCTTTGGGTACCGACTGAATTACTGCGTCCCTAATTCTAGCAGAAATCCCGCTATGGTGCTACGCGCACCGAGTTCAGGCAGTCGCTATTGCTCAGCTGAAGATTGCTGAACGCATGAGTTCATCGCCTTCATTTCCACGCGCGTATTGTTAGTTATAATCACCGTTCGGTGGGCTATTGACCACAAAAATTTGCATAAGGTTCTGGGAGGAGTAAGTCTAGCCTTGGCCTTATATAACTAAATGACATGGTTTCCCTTCGCCAATAGGCATTAGACATTAGTGCAAAGTGGCCGTAGACTTGCCTTTTGTAAAGAAACGGAGGTAATTAACATGAAACAGATTCAACTTAACAACGGTGTCTCAATGCCACAACTGGGCTATGGCGTCTTTCAAATCGACGACTTAATGCAGTGTGAACAAGGCGTCAGTGACGCTTTACAAACTGGCTACCGCCTAATCGACACTGCGGCTTGCTACGGAAATGAGTCCGCTGTCGGTCGTGCAATTGCTAAGAGCGGCGTGCCACGGGAAGACATCTTCATTTCTAGCAAGGTTTGGATTCAAGATGCAGGGTATGACAAGACCATGGCTTCATTCCAGAAGACACTGGACAACCTACAGACAGACTATCTCGACTTGTACCTGATTCACATGCCCTACGGTGATTACTTTGGTAGCTGGCGGGCGATGATCGACCTGTATCAAGCTGGGAAGATACGCGCAATCGGCGTTTGCAACTTTTTACCTGATCGCTTGGCAGATTTAATCCAGTCCTTTGAAGTGGTACCAGCAGTTAATCAAATCGAAATCCACCCATTTTCCCAGCGCCGTGAATTGCGCGCACTGATGGCTAAGTATCGCATTACCCCGATGGCTTGGGCACCATTTGCAGAGGGCCAGAACCATTTGTTCACCCACCCTGTCCTCACAGCAATTGGGGATCAGTACGGTAAGACGCCGGCTCAGGTCACTCTGCGGTGGTTACGCCAAAATGACATCGTTGCCATCCCTAAATCTGTTCATCTGGCACGTATTCGTCAGAATTTTGCTGTGGATGACTTCAGCTTGTCAGATGCAGATATGGCGAAGATTAACAAATTGGACACAAATCACCCGTTAATCCTCGATGTTGACACCTATGCAGAAGCCTGCCGCCTGCACAACATCACGTTTGTCCAATAATCACTTGTTATTGGGCAGGATATCACGCATGGCGTCTAAAAACGCCGTTGCCGCGGGGGACATCTGCCCCGCTTTTCGCCAAATTAGGCTGGCGTGTCCTTCTAGTCGTGGTGTGAGCGGGATAAAGCGCAGGTCGGTATTGGTAGTATTGATAATACCGTCAAGACATAATGCGATGCCGACGCCCGCGTTGACCAAAATGCCGGCGTTGTACAACAAATTATATTTGGCCACGATGTTGAACTCCTGCTCACTCGAACCGAGCCAATCATTCAAAACATCGATACTACCGTGCTGCTGGGGCATAATCACCTGCTGACCCCGCAAGTCAGCTACGGTCACACTTGCACGTCGGCCTAGCTGTGAATCACGCTGGGCTAACACCCCCCATCCGGTGGTACCGGGTAAGTTGATAAAGTGATAATCGTCCTTGTCTGTCGGCTCCATCACGACACCGAAGTCAAATAATCCATTCTTCATGCGCGCATGCACATCATCAGCATCAGTACTATAAATATTTGTATTCACCTTGGGGGCAGTTTCCCGCAGCTTGCTAATTGCAGCAGCCACTGTCGCCATCATCGGGGCTTCAGCACTGCCAATCACGATACTGCCGCTGACTTCCTGTGTACGCTGAATGTTAGCCACCGTTTTGTCAGCTAAGGCTACGATCTGACGGGCTTGACTGACAAAATATTCTCCAGAACTGGTCAGATTGATTGTGCGGCTCCCCCGCTCGAACAAAGTCACACCAACCTCATCCTCCAAATCGTGCAATTGACGGGAAATTGTCGGCTGCGAGACGTGTAACTTCTCGGCCGCATGCGAAATATTCCGCTCATCGACCACCGCCAAAAAGTAACGTAAAACCCGTAATTCCATATCCTCATCTCCATACTTATTTAACATAGTATAGCATTCAATAGAGGTATTAGACAGAACTAAAGGTCGTATCTATACTCAATGGTGTAATCAAGCAAGGAGGTTCGTTGTGAATAACCCGTTATCTAAACTAATCAATGCCGGTATCGTCAATTGGACCGGTGATTTGCCAAATAAAGTCAACACAATTGTAGCTCAAACCAACCGTTACTTGATTGATTTCAACCAAGCAACAACCGAAACTAAACGCCGTGGCCTACTCACCCAGATGTTCGGTGCTTCCCTTGACCAGGAAACCATGGTCACTCCACCGTTTCGAACTGACTTTGGACCCCATATATTTCTGGGCAAAAACGTCTTCATCAACCGCGACTGCTTTTTCGTTGATCTCGGCGGCGTCTACATCGAAGACAATGCTCTGATCGGACCACGCACAATGCTCATCTCGGTTGGGCATCGCGAGGATCCGGCCCATCGCCGCGATTTAGTACTGCAATCAGTTCACATCAAACAAGGTGCGTGGCTTGGAGCTAACGTCACTGTGTTACCCGGAGTGACCATTGGTGAGGACGCGATTGTTGGCGCAGGAGCAGTCGTTACCAAAGACGTCCCTGCCAACACCGTCGTTGCCGGCGTTCCTGCAAAAGTCCTACGAACAATTCAACACTAAAGGAGAAAACTATTATGATCGAAAATAAAGTTGTCGTGATTACCGGTGCATCTAGCGGTATCGGTGCCGCCACCGCCAAATTACTGGCCAGTCAAGGGGCGAGTGTTGTCCTCGGCGCCCGGCGCGAAGATAAGCTTGCCGCATTAACTGATGAAATCAATGACGCCGGCGGCCAGGCGGTTTACCGGGTCACCGATGTTACAAAGTCTGTTGACAATGAAAACCTTGTGCAGCTCGCCAAGGACGCTTTTGGTGGCATTGACGTCATGTTCTTAAACGCTGGCTTAATGCCGGTTGCACCAATGTCGGAACTACACGTTGATGAATGAAACCAGATGATCGATGTCAACATCAAAGGGGTGCTCAACGGGATTGCAGCTGCACTACCCACTTTCAAAGATCAAAAATCTGGTCACTTCATTGCCACCAGCTCAGTTGCTGGATTGAAAGCTTATCCCGGTGGTGCCGTATACGGCGCAACTAAGTGGGCTGTCCGTGACTTGATGGAAGTACTGCGAATGGAAGCCGCCCAAGAAGGTAGCCACATTCGTACCGCTACCATTTACCCAGCAGCCATCAAAACGGAACTGCTGAATACAATCACTGATAAGGCAGCCGGTGATGCCATGCAACGGACTTATGACACCTACGAAATTGGCGCGGATCGTATCGCCAAAGTCGTTGCGTTTGCCATCGACATGCCCGATGACACGAACGTTAATGAATTTACCGTTGGTCCGACTGATCAGCCATGGTAATTAAGGAGAAAAATAATATGGACAACTACATCTTCAAACTTAGCCCTCTCGTATCTCGTAAGACTGTCCGTTTCAATAACCGCTACGGTATTGAACTCGCCGCCGACCTCTACACTCCAAAGGATATGGATAATGCAAGTCAGTATTCTGCGTTGGTTATTGGCCCTCCATACAGCGGCGTCAAAGAGCAAGGTCCCGGTATCTATGCGCAGGAGATGGCTAAACGTGGTTACGTTGCGCTCGCCTTTGATCCGTCATTCAACGGCTTCTCCGGCGGAACGCCACGTCATGCTTCCTCGCCAGACATCTTTGTTGAAGACTTTTCGGCAGGTGTGGACTATCTCGGCACTAGGCACTTCGTCGATCGCAATCGCATTGGTGCCATCGGTATCTGCGGTAGTGGTAGCTTTGCTTTGAGCGCAACAGCAGTTGATATGCGAATCAAGGCTGTTGCTACCGCCAGCATGGTTGACATCTCTGGTGCGGCACAGCAAGGCACTAAGGAAGAACGGCAAGCCCGTTTGACGAAACTTGCCGAGCAGCGCTACGTTGACTTTGAAAATGATCAGCCTGCACTTGGCAATCGCGGTGCAGCCTTGGCTGATGAAACCGACGATCCCGTCTTTCGTGAATTCGGTGACTTCTACTTCACTAGCCGCGGCTTCCACCCGAACTCGATCACACAATTCACGGCGACATCTGATATTGCATTCATGAACTTCACATTGTTGGACAAGATCAATGAAATTTCTCCACGGCCAATCATGCTGGTTGCAGGTGAGAACGCCTTCTCTAAGTTTTTCTCTGATAATGCTTATGCAGCGGCCGCTGAACCTAAGGAACTGGTTTTAGTGCCTAATGCCAACCATATTGATCTCTACGATGACATCACCAAGATTCCATTCGACAAGCTACAAGTCTTCTTTGACGACGCGATGTAGCCACACATGGCGCATCGATTATTGATCGATGTGCTTTTTAGGAGGTACTTATGACGCAATACACAAACACCTACCTTGAAGGAGAGCGTGCTCTTTTTGCTGAGCAAGACGCCGTGATCAACGGAACCGTCTTTGATGCCGGCGAATCTCCACTCAAGGAAAGTTCTAATATTCAACTGAATGATTCAATCTTCAAGTGGAAATACCCGCTTTGGTATAGTCAGCACATTCAAGCCAACCAGACGACATTTGAAACGATGGCACGCTCCGGCATCTGGTATACACACGATATTACAATCACCAACAGTGCGCTGCAGGCCCCAAAACTTTTTCGGCGGAATAGCAAAATTCGCCTCAATCACGTTCACTTTGCCGATGCGGAAGAAACAATGTGGAGCTGTGACGACATCCGCCTTACCGATGTGCAGATAAACGGTAATTACTTCGGTAAGGATAGTAGCAACATCTACCTCGACCACGTAGATTTGGTTGGCAATTACTGCTTCGACGGTGCTAAGAACGTTGAAGCACATCATTCAACTTTTGTTTCAAAGGATGCCTTCTGGAACTGCGAGAACGTCACCCTTTACGATTCAACGATTACTGGTGAATACCTAGCATGGAACACCAAGAATTTAACCCTGATCAACTGCACTATCGAAAGCAATCAAGGCCTCTGTTACGTCGAACATTTGACGATGAAGAACTGCCGCCTATTGCATACCGACTTGGCATTTGAATACTGTTCAGAAATTGATGCCGAAATCACATCTGATATTTTAAGTGTCAAGAATCCGCTCAGCGGTCGTATTCATGCTCACGGCATTAAGTCTTTGATTCTTGACGCCTCAAAAATTGACCCGAGTAAGACCCAGATCATCACGCAGTTACCCATCACAGAAAGGAAGTCCGCTTAATGTACGATTTCACCCACGCCCCTGATCGGCAGCTCGCTCCGCAGCGGTCAGCACCATCCCCCACTCTTCTGGCGCAGCCAAGGCCATTGGGCTGGTGTTGCCAAAACTAAACGGTAAACTGCAGGGTCACGCCCAGCGCGTCCCCGTACCCGACGGCTCACTCACTGAATTAGTCACCGTGCTACAGTCTACAAACCTCACGGCTGATGAAATTAACGCACGGATTAAACCGTACACCGACAACAACGACAGTTTTGGGTGGAATGAGGACCAGATTGTCTCTGCTGACATCGTTAACACCACTTACGGATCCGTTTTTGACCCCACTCAAACTGCGGTGGTGACGGCCGGCGACACACAACTCGTTAAAACAGTTGCGTGGTACGATAACGAGTACGGCTTTACTTGCCAGATGATTCGCACCCTGCTCAAGTTTGCTGAATTAAACTAGGGATTTTAACGGTATACCAATAACCCTTATGCCCAAACAAAAGGCGCCCGCAAAGTAGTTACGCTTTGCGGGCGCCTTTTCATTGCTGCCGGCCAGTAGCACGTTAGCTATCTTGACGTGTCGCGGCAATGTCAATTTCACGTACATTGACGGATTGAGGCATCGAGTAAATAAAGTTGACCGCCTCGGCAACGTGTCGTGGATTCAACGTGATACCACCCATCGTTTGCTTCCAACCGTTATAATCGGTGACCGCCTGCTTATCCGTGGTGTGACCCAATAACTCTGTTTCGGCTGCACCTGGGGCCACCATGGCAATCCGGACGTTATGGCCAGAAACCTCTTCACGAATGGTTTCACTCAGACCGTGCACCCCAAACTTAGAGGCAACGTAAGCAGCGTGGTTGACAAACGTTTTCTTACCCGCCAACGAGGAAATGTTAATAATGGTTCCGTGTTCGCGCTCAATCATCCCCGGTAACACTACCTGGATACCATTTAGTACACCCATCACGTTCACGTTCAGCATCTGCTGCCACTGCGAGGAATCCTGCATAGTAACGTTACCCAGCAGCATCACTCCGGCATTATTCACCAATAAGTCCAACGGCCCAAATTCAGCCTCGGCCGCACTAATTGCGGTCCGCAACTCCTCCTGGTTGGTCACGTCTGCACCAGCAACCCGAACATTGGTGAAATCCAACGGCAAGGCTTTAATGCGCTCCGTTCGACGCGCAAGTAGTAGCATTGGGTAACCTTGGTTGTTAAACAATTTGGCCATCTCGGCACCAAAGCCGGACGACGCACCGGTGATAACAATCAAATTCTTAGTCATATTTTTTCTCCTTTACTTTCCTGCCTTGTTGTTTAAAATAAGCATAAATGCTCAAGTATACTTGAGGTCAAGGAGAAATCATGAAAAGTTATTCAATTGGTGAAATTGCCGAGCGTTACCACACGACGGTCGCCACGTTACGGTACTACGACGAGTCCGGGTTATTGCCTTTTGTGAAGCGTAACGCCCAAGGTCAGCGTATTTTTACAGATGATGACCTGGGTTACCTCGAAGTAATCGATTGTCTCAAGCGCTCGGCCATACCTTTGCGGTATATCCGTCAATTTATGCATTGGTGCGTTGAGGGCGACGCCACCCTCCCCCAGCGGGAACAATTCATGATTGACCAGGAACAAGCGCTGGAGGCCCGCATTCAGGTGCTACAAGCAAACCTGGATTTTTTGCGTTGGAAAAAGTGGTATTACGCACACGCCAACCAGGCAGGAACGGAACAAATATTTTTTATGCCCGGTACCACGCAGGTTGACCCTAAATGGCGTGCGGACTACCTCGCTACCCATCAGCAGTGATACGATCTCAATTCTAACCGCACGCACCACCCATTAAAAAACCGCGCTCGGATTATTGCGTTCCGAGCGCGGTTTTTGTGCGGCGCTTGTGCTACCTACCTCACCAAAGAAAACCGCACGGGTCTGTGCGTTTAATTTGTATCCACCAATGGACAACCCCCATGGTCACTCAATATATGTTGGCTGTTTGCTGAACAGTATGGCAACCTGCTCAGGCGTGGTGCGGCTCAGCGATAACGGTGGCAAAGCCGATTGTTCAAACCACCCAGTGGCGACGGTCTCGCTATTTTGAACGAATGAACCGCTCTTAATCTCACACTCAAAAATCATTTTGTAATACTGAAATGCTTGGGGGATATCCGTTCTTTGTGACGTATCAAAAACCGCACGCAAACGCCCTACATCGACCGTCAATCCAGTTTCTTCTTTTACTTCCTTAGCTACGTTTGCTTTAAGTGACCAACCCACTTCAGCAAAGCCACCGGGTAGCGCCCATTCACCGTGATCATTTTCCACCATCAAGAACTGCTTATCTCGGCGAATAAATGCCCGCACATCTACTTTGGGTGTCGGGTAACCCTGCTCATCAGCAAAGTTCGCACGAATTGAACTAACTGGCTGCCCGGTGTACGCAGCCATCTGATCTTCCGCCAAGTCGCGTACGGATTGATACCGTTCCTGGTCAAATTTGTCCTGCGCGTAAGCCAGACCGGCACCACTAATCGCCAATAATCGGCGTAAGAATGTTAGCTCTTCCATAACTACCCCCATAAAGCGTTAGAATGTTGACGTCATTACCGTTGTACAACTTTGCTCGTCTAAAACCACAAGGCTAATATACACCACTGAAAGCCGCGGTGACGGTAAATCAGCCGCAAAAATTATCTAGTAAGCAGCAGCGGGATAGCTTAAATAGTGGGCTAGCCATATTCGCACCAGCAACAATCCAACCACACTACCAAAATTATTGTTGACAAATATTCGCAAGTCTTCATAGTATTCAATATAATTAGCCGGCTAATTGTATTTTAGGAGCGTACTGAATATGGACAAATATAGCTTTAACGACCGTCCTGATGCCGCGCGCATCGCAATGAGCACTAGCGCGGCACAGTCAAACATCGATCCGACCGTCGTGCTAAAATTCCTAGATTTTCAATGGGCGTACCGGCGAATGCAGCGCGAATATGACCATGTCCTGGCCGTCAATAATCTGTCAGAATCGCGCTTTATTATACTGATGTTTCTCTCCCAAGCGCCGCACCAACAGCTCTTACCATCAGCAATTGCCGCAAAGTTAGGTTCTACCCGCGTCACCGTTACTAAGATGATCAAGGGGCTGACCGAAATGCACTGGGTAGAAAAACACCCGTCCACTGAGGACAAGCGCGCTACATTGATTCACCTCACCACTTTGGGCCAGGCAACCCTGCTGGATTACTTGCCCCGTAATTTTGCCGCCATTCAAACATTATTTGGTCAATTAACGGCGGCAGAATTAACCACACTGGACCAGTTACTGTCAAAAATCAACCAGGGCACAGTTGCCCTCAAAAAAGAAATGGAGTTTTAAACATGAATACTGAGAAAATCAACTTTTTACAAACTTACCTGAGCCTGTACATCAACCACAGCGAAGTGCTACCAGAAATGCAAAAGCCCAACTCTAACATCGTGGTGCTGGATGTTCGTAATGCCCCTGCCCAAATTAAGCAGGACCAAATCAAGGGCTCCGTCGCCATACCCGCTAAGGACCTGGCTGATCACATTGACGAATTGTACCACGAGAAGACTTACGTCGTTTACGACTGGACCGCGGGTACTACATTGGGTAAGGCCGCTTTGCTGGTGTTACTGACCAATGGTTTCAAAGCATTCGAGCTCTCCTGCGCACTAGATGGCTGGAAGGGTATGCACCTACCAGTTGAGTCAATCGCGTAAATTAAAGTCCTAAGTGTCCCCCAATCAATGGCGAACCGCTATTGACTGGTCACGCCCCACGCTAATCCTGAAGGCAGGACTGACGTGGGGTGTTTTTATAGATGGTTTGGATACGAAAAAACTCGATTCGCGGCTGACTGCCGCAAATCGAGTTTTTCGTGCTTACTCAGCTGTAAAGCCAAATTACTGCATACCTTCGACCTTCGTCAACGCCGCCTTCATCACGGTGTCGTTGTCGCTGATCTTGGCACTCACTTTGGTGACCAATTCACCAATGGTGTCTTCGTTAGCCTCCCCAGTGGCAGTCAGTCCCGCTTTGCTCTGGAAAGCCTTCACGGCCGCCGTGACGGTGCTACTGTAATAACCGTTGGCGGTACCGGCATCGTACCCCAAAGCGTTCAGCGCCCGCTGGAGTGACTTCACGCTCTTGTTGGCGTCTCCCTCCTTCATGCTGGTCACGGTAATGGCCGGAATGTTGGCGTAGCTCGGATTGTCCACCTTCTCGGTTGGCTGGATGCCCTTGTGGTTAATCCACGTGCCGTTAGGCGTCAGCCACTTGGCGATGGTCAGCTTAAGTTCATTACCGCCACCCATGTCGGCGACAGTCTGCACGGTGCCCTTACCAAAGCTCTTCTGGCCCAGCAAAGGAACATTGGCCTGCTCGTTCAAAGCCGCCGCGGTAATTTCGGCTGCGGATGCCGAGTCACCGTCAATCAGGACAACTGTTGGTTCGGTAATCTTGAAGCCATCGTCGTACTTCTTGCCGGCCTTGTAAACTTCGGCGGCACCAGTCCGCGACTTCACCTTGAGGATGGTCTGTCCGTTCTTCAGGAACATCGAGTCAATGGCCAGAGCCTGATCGAGCACCCCACCCGGGTTACCACGCAAGTCGAGCACAAACTTCTTCGCACCTTCCTGGCGAAGTTTCTTCACAACCTTCTTCATCTCCTTACCCGAATTATCGGTAAAGGTGGTGAAGGTAATAATGCCCACCTGCTTGTTGGTGCTATCCAACTTGCCAGTGATGCTGGCTACCGTGACCTTGGCACGTTTCATTGTGAACGTCATCGTGTGCCCGCCGCGCTTGACGCCCACCGTCACCTTGGTGCCGATCTTGCCCCGCACTTTCGCCACAATCTTGTTCAGACTTTGCTTGGTGACCGATTTCCCGTCAACACTCACAATCTGGTCGCCGGCCTGGACGCCCGCCTTCTTGGCCGCACTGTCCGCGTTCACAGATTCGACGAAGACGCCGCTGCTGCGTTGTTCCATCGTGGCGCCGATACCCCCAAACGAGCCGGAGATTTCCGTATTCAGACTGGTGGCATCCTGGTTCTGTAGGTAAACCGAGTATGGATCCTTTAGTGAGTTGACCATGCCGCTAATGGCACCGTTAATCAACTTCTGACTGCTGGTCGATTGGTAGTAGTTTTGCGAAATGGTGGCGTACGCTTTGACGACTTTGTTCATCTCCGCCGGAACCGCCGTCGTGGTCGTTGCCTGCTGGGCGTTATGTATGGCGAACGCACCGTACCCGATGCCGCCTCCCAGTACGATCGTAACGGCCATACCTACCGTAGCCGCCCATACGGGGATTGACTTACGGGTGGGCTTGTCCGATTGTGGTGCCTGTTCCTGCTGGTTCTTAGTTTCGTCTTCGTTACTCACGTTTGCCTCCGGGCCCTAGGAGCGCCGTTCTTCGTACAGCTTATAAGCCGCATCAAACACGTCCATGCTGGGCAGATAATTGCCGTTCAATTCAAGATAATTACTTAATTCATCAAAATCGGTTTCCTGTTGTGGAAATGACTGGTCCAAGAATGCATTTTGGGCAAAGGTGGCCAGCTCCCCATGATCGTTGGGGTTCCGCAAAGTCATCAGAAACCGGTAGAATGGTTCGGTCATTGCTACTCCTTCCAGTGCGCGTCGGTAAATTCTTGGCGCTGTGCGTGTTCTGCCGCATACCGGCGCGGATTTTTTGCGTAAAATTCTTGGTGTTCGGGCTCAGCGGGGTAGAACGGCTGGGCGTCCTCAATTGTGGTCACAATCGGGTCGCTAAACCTACCGGAAGCAGCCAATGCAGCCTTCGACTTTTCTGCCGCCGCCCGCTGTTCAGGCGAGTTGACGTAGATGACCGGACGGTAGTTTCCGCCACGGTCCTGGAACTGCCCCATCGCGTCGGTTGGGTCAGTTTGCTGCCAATAAATTTCCACTAGGTCGGCATAACTAATAACATCCGGGTCGAAGGTAATCTCAACGGCCTCAGTGTGCCCCGTGGTGTGGCTCTTCACTTGTTCGTAGGTTGGATTCGGTACGTGTCCGCCCGTGTAACCGGACACCACGTTCTGGATACCTGGTTGTTCTTCAAAGGGCTGGACCATGCACCAGAAACATCCGCCCGCAAAAATTGCTGTTGCCATACGCACAACCTCCAGTTTACTGAGCCGCCTTCACGGTGTAACCCGTCGCGTCGATTTCATCGTGCGCCAGGTCAATGCGGTCCGCACGTATGCGGAGGCCGTTACTCAGTTTTATTTTGTTTAATCTTAGCACAATCATCTGGCGCTTGGTATTCACTTGCACCATATCCGGGAGCTTATAATTATTCGCGATGTAACTCATCACGTAGCTTACCGGTACTCCCAATTGACCCACGTTAATTTGCGCCACTTTGAGCAGCACGTTCCCGTTGGTCTGAACGTAAGGATCCAGCACCATGCCAAAGTTGACGTTGGTACCCAAGAACTTAAACTTGCCCTTCAACACCGCGTGGTTCCCCACCGAGAACGTGTACTTGATGTCCCCAGCCTTGAGCTGATGGCTTAGGTAGGTCGCAATCAAACGGTTAACCTCAGTTTTGGTCATGCTAACGTGCATTACGTCACCGGCCGATTTAACCGGCTTCACCTGCGTGGTCGTCTCCACCGGACGAGAGGCTTTGTACACCACCGTACAGCTGGTACCAATCACCAGGCCCAGCAACACGATGAAGGCCCAGAACCACCAGTTAATCCCACGATGGGTTTGTGGCGACTTGGGGGACTGTGGTGTCGACTGCTTCTGCACGCGATTAACGCGGCTTTGCTTTTGTGGTTGCTCCGTATTATTTGCCATTATTGCCATTCATCCTCCGTTGCTGACATCGACGACCATAGTTTGGCCGTCATTTTGACGTAACCCGCGTTGTTGGGGTGGAAATGATCCTTGGTGTAAATCAGGTGGTTGGTCACACTACTCTTACCCGCCTTCATCGAACGTTGGTCGGCCGCCGTACCGTATGACAAGGTCTTGTTCACATCCACAAAGTGCACCCGGTGCAATTGCCCCACGGTCTTCTCCGTGGCCGCATTCCATTCCTTCACGCTAGTTTGCATCTTGGTTAAGTTCGGGAAGTATACGTAGAACGGATTATAGATACTAAACAAATAAATGGGTGCATTCCCGTTGTACTTGCGAATCTGCGCAATCAAAGTCTGGATATGTGTTTGAAACGTATCGATCCCCTGATCAACTTTTTTGAGGTTAATCTTATTCAAATTATTCTGCAGGATGTGCATGAGGTCGTTACCACCAACCGTCAACGTAATGGCATTTGCCTGCTTCAGGTCAGACTGCATGTTTGTATTGGTCCGCACACGCTTGAGAATCTGGAGGGAGGTATCACCCGTCACCCCATAATTACTGGTATTAACGGTGGCACCGGTCTCTACCCGGATATCCTCCGCAATAAGCGGCACGTAGCCCCCCTGGCCGGTCGTATCGCCAACACCATGGGTCAGTGAGTCACCTACTGCGACCACATTCACAGTACCGGTAGTGGAGGTGTCCCCACCAGTCGCTAACGGTCGCGCACTATGCACAAAGATGTTGGTTAACCCGACACCAGCGAGCACGGCCACCACCAGCACAGTGACTAGCCGTATCACACGTTTCGTCATAATAGCTTCATCCCTCGTTCTTGAAAATTCTGTTATTCCGCCTATTAATAGCTATTAATTTATGGTACCACAAAAGCCCGTTCGACTCAGCCAGTCCGGCGCGGCTTAAACATTTTGTCATCCTTCAAGGCGCACTCTGGGTAACGTAAAGGGCCGCTCCCCATAAGGAACGGCCCGCCATGCTCGTTAGTTAATTAGTCTTCATAATACATGATGGCAAAGGCGCCCTTGCCAGCGTGGGTAGCCACGATTGGGCCCGTCCGCCGAACCAGTACGTCCACACCAGGGACCGCCGCACGAATCTGATCCGCAATGGCATCCGCACCGGAAGTTTCATCAACGTAGGATACACCCACCGAGTGAATACCCGGCTTCTGACTCATCGTTTGGACAACGTCATCGATAAACCGCTTGATGGTCTTCATTCCCCGTCCCTTTTTCAAGATGCCAAGCTTACCATTCTCCATGGAGAGCGCAATTTTAATGTTAAGCACGGAGGTAATCATCCCCGCTGCCTTGGACAACCGGCCGCCCTTAACCAGGTTGGTCAGGTCAACTACCCCCATACGCAAAGTGGTGTGGTCCTCAACGGTCTTCGCCCGGGCGACGATGGTGTCAACATCAGCCCCCTGTGCCGCCAACTTGGCCGCCTCAATCACCTGGAAGGCCATCGCGCGGTCAGTTAATCCGGAATCAATCACGGTGACGTCACCGTCGGCCATCTCGGCAGCCTGACGGGCAGCGTTAACGGTACCGCTGAGGCTTTCTGCCAAGTGAATAGAAATGACCTGGCTACCGTCCGCCGTGAGCTGGTTATACTGTTCCACGAAGGACCCAATCGCCGGCTGACTCGTCTGCGGTAAATCCTTGGCGCTAAACATTTTATTGACAAACTCATCACGCGTAATGGTTTCACCATCAGTATAAACAGTTCCATCAATCATAACGGTCAACGGAATTATGGTTACCTGATACTGAGCGACTTCCTCTGGAGTCATTTGTACTGAGGAGTCGGCCACAATCTTAATATTGGTCATCTGTACGCCACACTTTCTGGTCTCAACTTATTTTGTACCCTGCTAGTATACCGGAACCGTGCTCTGAAATCTAGCATAGATTTAATGGTTTCCGAAACTAGGTGTAACTTAAATGCCAATCGATACTGCCCCGTATTCCTCCTGGTGGCTGGTCCTACTGACGCGGCGGCTCCGCTTGAGCGGCTGGCCCCCGCGACCAACGGTAGATGGTTACCATCAAGTTTACGGGTCAGCTAACACCCTAAATCCTTAATGGAAATTCAATGCCAAACGAAACTGTGTGCTTACTCGTGTGACTAGTAACGTCTACGCCATTCCCAGTTCAGTTTGGTAAAGTTTTAGCCTTTAATCAAAAATGCTGGGATTAGAGTGCACGAACTAGCGGGAAGCTACGGGTGGCCTTTGGGGCGAGGGCATCGTGTCATGAGATGCACGTGCTACAGTAGCGTGAGGCAGCGTCGGTCGGACCGGCGAAAGGAGGCGTGTGGGGTCGGAGTGGTAACCACTGCCAGGGAACGCACGCAGTTTCCGCTTTAGCGCTTACTGCGTGCTTCTCGCAGGAATGGCGCAGCCAGTCCGAGAGTTCCATTGGCTTTAGCCATTACAGCGCGACGAGTTCAGAGACTGGCCGGTGGGCTTTCGGACAGGCTCTGAATCGCGGCGGAAACGCGCCCGCACTTGGCGGGTTGGAGCCGTCGCCCTAGCAGTGGATTACCATGAAGTACCCCACGTAAGCCGTAGCTTACCGGTTCGGCCGACGCTGCCGGCAATCACTACCATATCCCACCAACTGAATACCATATTGGGACGTACTGCGACTAACTAGCATTTAATAGTTTTCAATACCAGGTGTGGTTGACTTTGAAGACGCAACGGACTAGTATGTAGTTATCGATACCAGATGACCTTGGGGGAACATAAATGCAAATGACAAACAACCGTTTAAAAACCCACCGCTACTTAGTCCGTAACGAGGTGTGGAGCGCCATCACTCATGGCATTGGCATTGCATTAGCCATTACCGCACTCGTTCTGTTACTAGTCAAAACTATTCCGACGGGCAACATTTTGCGCATCCTATCCTTTGCGGGCTTTGGCCTGTCCCTAATCGTGCTGTACACGTCGTCAACGCTCTTTCACGCGCTATACTTCACCCGTGCGCGCAAAGTTTTTCAAGCGCTCGATCACTCCAGCATCTACGTACTGATTGCGGGTTCATACTTACCGTACTGCCTCGTTGCCATTGGCGGTAAGCTCGGTATTGGCCTGCTAATCACCATCTGGGTGCTGTGTGCTGCGGGCATCCTTCTCGACTGTTGCGCGGCAAAACAGTTCCGGAAGCTAGAAGTTGCCATATACATCCTGCTGGGCTGGCTCTGCCTGGTAGCGATGGCACCATTGTGGCAACACCTGGGTGTGGTGGGCTTCTGGCTACTGGTTGGTGGCGGCGTTGCCTACACGGTGGGCGCGTTGATTTACACCCAGCGAAACATCCCCTACATTCACGTGGTATGGCACATGTTCGTGATGCTGGGGTCGGCGCTAATGTTCATTTCGATTTACCTATTCGTTTAACAATTTATCTGTAAAAAAGAAGCCTAGACACAAAATGTGTCTAGACCTCTTTTTTTTATGCTCCCTGCCAAAGGGTTAATCCGCAACGTATTCGTCGAGTGCCAAGTAGCGCTCCATCAGCTTCTCTTGTTGGGCATTGAGCTCATCGAGCTGCTGCTGTTGACCACCCAAAGTCTGGTAATCGTACCCATCAGTGGCCGCCATGGCCGCTTCCAGGTCACTAATTTGCTGATCCAGGGCGTCAATTTGCGGCATTAGACCCTCGTATTCCTTTTGCTCGGCATAGGTTAATTTAACCTTCTTCTTCGGCGTGGCCGCTTCTGTCGGCGATGCTGTTGATCTCGGCTTAGCCAACGGTTGATCGTCAGCAATGGTGGGCGCTTGCGCCTGCTGCGCCAAGTAATCAGTAAAGCGACCAACGGCCCGTTCAATCTGCCCCCCGCCAGCAAAGACGAGTAGCTGATCCGCCACTTTGTCCAAAAAGTAGCGGTCGTGGGATACCGTGATGACGGTGCCCGGAAAGCTATCCAGGTAGTCCTCCAGCACGGTTAACGTAGCAATATCGAGGTCGTTAGTCGGCTCATCGAGCAACAAGACGTTCGGCTGTTGCATCAAAATCTGCAGCAGGTATAGACGACGCCGCTCACCACCCGACAAGCGGTCAATGCGCGTACCATGCATGGCGCGTGGAAACAGGAACGCATCCAGTAGCTGGGTAACGCTCTGGTGCTCACCCTGACTGTTCGTGACCCCCTCGCCGATTGACTGCAGGTAGCTAATGACACGCTCATCGCCGTCCATTGGGGGCATCTGTTGCTGGTAATAACCAAACTTAACGGTCTCACCAATGGCTAGCGTGCCACTATCGAGCGGTACCAAACCGGTAATTACGTTCAGTAGTGATGACTTGCCCGCACCGTTCACACCAGTGATACCAATCCGCTTACCCGGCTGAACCAACCAATCAAAGTCGGACAAAATCACGTGGTCGCCTAACCGCAAGTTCGCGCCAGACATCTCGATGACCTTCTTGCCTAAACGCTGGGTACCGATGTCGATGTCGACCGTGGCGGTTGGACGTTCCTGTTGACCGTTACTCATCGCCTTAAACCGGTTAACGCGCGCATTTTGCTTGGTCGACCGCGCGTGCGCCCCCTCGCGCATCCAGGCTAATTCGTGCTTATACAACTGTGCCTGTTTGTGCGCCATCGCGTCCTCGCGCTCATTTTGCTCGGCTTTCTGCGCGACGTAGTCCTGATAATTACCGTTGAAGGCCTGTAGCTGCCCACGGTCCAACTCCCAAATTTGGTTGGCAACCCGGTCGAGGAAATACCGATCATGGGTCACGACTAGCAACGCACCTTTGTACGCAGCCAAATACTTTTCCAACCAGGCTACTGAATCAAAATCTAGGTGGTTCGTGGGTTCGTCCAGCATCAACAAGTCCGGTTGCTCAATTAAAACCTGCGCTAACCCCACACGCTTAGCTTGCCCACCGGACAGCGTGCCTATTTTCTGGGTCAGGTCATCGAGGTGTAGCTGGGTCAAAATGGTTTTGATCTCGGTCTCCGCGTCCCAACCATTCGTCTGGTCCATACGCGCCATTGCTTTGGTATACCGCTCCTGCACAGCGTCGCTCATGGGTGCATCACCGTACGCAGCCAACGCAGCCTCGTACTCCCGGATGGCTGCAAAAACGGGGGCATCCCCGCCGTATACAGCATCCATGATTGTATCGGCCTGCGGCAAAGAGGGCTGCTGCGCTAAGTAAGCAATCCGGTAGTTTTTGGGCGCCTCCACGGACCCGTCGTCAAACGGCGCGGTCCCCGCGAGTCCCTCAAGTAACGTCGTCTTGCCGGTCCCGTTAACCCCAATCAACCCAATCCGGTTTCCCTCGTTAATCAGAAAGTTAACGTATTGTAGTAGTTGTTTATCCCCGTACGCCTTGTTGACGCCCGTAGCGGTTAATGTTTGCACTAAAAAGTTCCCCTCTCGCTATCTCAAAAACTAGACACGCACGTACGCCAGCAACGCATTCTTGGTGTTCGGTACGCTGCCTGCCACCACGGCTTCCTCAGCCCGACGCAGAGCCTGCCCCATCGCCCGGCCCGGTTGCATGCCCGCCTGGATTAAATCACTGCCAGTCAGTGCCAACTCACCTTTGTCATGGATGGCTAACGCATCGTACGCGGCCTGAACCGGTGTGCTGTTAAAGTCCGGGTGCACGTGGACGTACGCCTCAAGCGCGATACGGAGCCCCGTCCGTCCCGCGGTATAGAGCGCCCAATGGTCGGGGATGGTGTCCCCTAGTAGCGGCCAGATTGCCGCAGCAGCGCTAACCGTCGCAATGAGGTCGTTCGACTGCTTCCACGCCCGGAGAAACCGGTTGACGGGTGCGCCAACCAGCACCACCATTAAAGTCCACGCAACGGCAGGATCCTGCAGCTGGGTATCGGGTAACGCTGCTAGGTGGTTCAAAGCAGCCCGCGCATCCGCCAGCTGCGGGCAGTAGCGGTACAGGTCGGTATCAATTAGCGTTTGTAAACCTGCACGCCGATCAATGCCTAGCAGTAATCGGGTAAACTCGGACGCAATGCGCTCGACGGCAATGTGTTGTAGTAGCGGGGCGTTATCACTGATGCCCTGCGCGGTCGCAGGTTCCAAAGCGAACCCCAACTGACTTTGAAAACGGACCGCCCGCATCATGCGGAGGGCATCCTCGCCAAAGCGGTCATCGGGACGCCCCACAGCACGTAAAACGTGATTGTGCAGGTCAGTTAGGCCGTCAAAGTTATCAATAACCGTTCCGTCATGCCGCGCAGCGAGGGCATTCACCGTAAAGTCACGCCGCAACTGGTCCTCTTTGAGGGAGCGCACGAACTGCACGCTGTCTGGGCGACGGAAGTCTTGGTACCCGGACTCAGTGCGAAACGTCGTCACCTCGTAACCAGCACCATGATCAAGCACCGTCACCGTCCCGTGCTGAATGCCGGTGTCCACGGTACGCCGAAAAATGCCCTTCACCTCGGCTGGATACGCAGAAGTGGCAATATCAACGTCGTGGATGGGCAACCCAAGGAGGGCGTCCCGGACACAGCCACCAACAAAATAGGCTTCGAAGCCTGCATCCTCGATGCGGCGCAAAATGGGTACCGCCGCTTGAAATTGTGGGTTACTTAAGTCTACTTGCATGCCAATAACTGCCTCCGTGATTGCTTATATTGTTTTGACGGTAACTGCCGCGCTACGCACCCGCATTCAGATCATCCAACCGTTCCTGTGCGTCCACATCATCGGGCTCCAACTGTACCAAGCGTTGCAACGCCGCGCGTTCTTCCGCCGCGGCCGCAGTCGTGCGGAAAAACTGTGCAATGTCGCGCAAAAAGCTCGGGCGGTCTTGAAAGGTACCGAACGCCAGCAGGTAGTTGGCCCGTGCCGCGTCGTACTCCTCCAACTGCTCCTGGGAACGGGCGAGGTTCCAGTACAACTGTGGATCACTATTGCCATCTTCATCCAGTGCGCCCAAGAAATCAACGTTCTCCTGGTCACGCCCCTCATGGAGCAAGAAGTTACTCCAGTCGAGCCGGTGTGCCTGATTATTAGGGTCAATGGCCAGCGCACTTTGGAAGTACCGCTCGCCCGTTTCCGCATCGTCTAGATCTAATGCCAACGTGCCACCCAAAGCGAACAGGTCGGCGTTCGTGTCGTCCTGGGCAATTCCCGCCTGCACGGTTTGTAATGCGCCCGTGGTGTCCCCCATGGCTTGCTGCGCCTGGGCAAGCGGCAGGTAGGCACTCGTGTAGGTCTCGTCCTGTTCAACCACTCGCTGAAGGGCGTCAGTCGCGTCTTTATATTCCTTCAGCTCAATGTCCATGACACCCAGTTGAAAGGTCTCATCCAAAGTTAACGCGTCAACCCCCACGTCGTCAAATACGGCGACCGCATCTTCGTAACGCCCGAGGTTGCCCAAAGCCTCACCGTAACGGCCGCGGACGTTCACCCCGGCGACAATGTCCTCACCCTGATCCAGAAGCCGCAGGTAGGCCGCAGCAGCGTCCTGCGTGTGCCCCCAAGCACGGTTTAGCTCACCCTGGGCAAAGGTGATGACCGGCTCGTCTGGGGCCAACTGGGCCGCCTCACGTAGCTTTTGTGCGCTCACCTCATATAGGCCCTGCGTTTGGTACAAATCCGCAACTGCTAGTAACGCTTGGACGTATGCCGGATTGTCCGGGTGAATCCGGGATAGGTACTCCAAAGCCGCATCGCTGTCACCATCGGTCACCGCAATATCAGCGAGGGCGGTCAACACATCACCCTCATCGGGATATTTGCCTAACAACGACTCGTACAGTTGCTTGGCCTCCGGTGTGAACCCAATTCCGTACAGTTCCTCGGCCAAATTAAATTGAGTTTCATCATCATCATTGGTCTGCGCCAACTGCAATAGTTCGTGTGCGCGTTCCAGTTGACCACCCTCGATGGCATCAAGCATTTGGGCTGAATAACTACTCATGTTGTTTCCCCCTCATTCACGGAAGTATCTTTTGAAATTAATGACTTTGTGCTGGAGATGGGCGTTGCTGTCCAATATTGAAATGAGCTGCGCAGGCCAGAAGACGCCGCATAAGTAACTCTACCCAAAGAGGCCAATTCCGCTTCACGGCGTCCTCAAGCGTTAAACGCTACAACGCTCTCGCGCTAGTACCCAATATTGAAATGAGCTGCGCAGGCCAGAAGACGCCGCACAAGTAACTCTAACCAAAAGGCCAAAACCGCTCACGGCCTCCTCAAGCGTTAAACGCTACAACGCTCTCGCGCTAGTGCCCAATATTGAAATGAGCTGCG
>NZ_BCVS01000003.1:0-68852 GCF_001591865.1 Lacticaseibacillus pantheris DSM 15945 = JCM 12539 = NBRC 106106 | reverse complement strand
TCACCGTGGAGCGGTCCACAAAGTCGTAGCACGCAACAGCACCCGCACCGAGCAGCGCCGCCACCGTAACCCGTTATTTGTGGTAGAATACGCACATTAAGGAAAGTGTGGAGGCAACAGTTGTGGTGAATGATGCAGGACAGTACCGGATGTTCGACCGTGCGACGTGGGCGGCGATGGGGCCCGCCAACGGGACCGACATTACCGCGGCGGAGATCGACCGCGTGCGGTCCCTCAACGATAAGCTCAGTATCGACGATGTGCGCGACGTCTACATGCCGCTCGTCCGCTACCTGCGGCTGCGGCGCGATAACTACCTGCAAACCGAGCAGGCCAAAGCCGGGTTCCTCGGTACCGGCGAGCGGGTCGCGCCCTTCATCATCGGCATCAGCGGCTCCGTCGCGGTCGGCAAGAGCACCTCGGCGCGACTACTCCAGCTGCTCATGAACCGGGTGATGCCCGATCTCAAAACGCAGATGTTGACGACCGACGGCTTCCTCTACCCGAACGCTGAGCTGGAGCGCCGCGGTATCATGGCACGCAAAGGTTTCCCCGAAAGCTACGACATGCATGCTTTGCTCCAGTTCCTCATGGACATTAAGCTGGGCCGGCCCGCCAAAGCGCCAGTGTACTCGCACGAAGAGTACGACGTCGTGCCCGGCCGCTTCACCACGGTCGACCAGCAGGATATCGTCATCGTCGAGGGGATTAACGTCCTGCAGACGGGCGGCGACGAGCCCATCTTTTACTCGGACCTCTTTGACTTGGCGCTCTACGTCGACGCGGCGCCCACCGACATCGCGCGGTGGTATGAGGAGCGCTTCTACAAGCTCCTGAGTTTAGCCAAAGACGACCCGAACGATTACTACTATGATTATGCCAACGGGGACCCGCAGGCGGCGGCCGACCTGTGCCGCTGGGCGTGGGACGAGGTCAACTTGCCCAACCTGGAGGAGTACATCCTGCCGACGCGGGCGCGGGCGGACGTCATTTTGCATAAGCGCGCCGACCACACGATTGATACGGTGGCGGTGCGGCGTTTCTAGGTGATTGACCGGCCCCGTAAATACCGTTAGAATTGTTACAGCGATTAAACCATTAATATCAAAGGAGTGTGACATGGTGGCTACTGCGCAAAACAAGGACTACGACAAGATTATCGTGCTCGACTATGGTAGTCAGTACAACCAACTGATTACCCGCCGTATCCGTGACTTTGGCATCTATTCAGAGCTGAAGCCGCATACGATTACTGCCGCGGAAGTGCGTGAACTGGCGCCCAGGGGGATTATTTTCTCCGGCGGTCCGAACTCAGTTTACGATGAGGGGGCCCTGGGCGTGGACCCAGAACTCTTTGAACTCGGCATCCCGATTCTGGGGGTTTGCTACGGCATGCAGCTGATGGCAAAGGAGCTCGGTGGCCGCGTCGAGCCCGCCACGGAGCGTGAATACGGGCACGTCGACATCGACGTGCTGGCGGACACGCACCCGGTGCTGTTCCGCGATTTGCCGGAGCGCCAGACCGTGTGGATGAGTCATGGGGACCTCGTGCGCGAGGTGCCAGCCGGCTTTGTCACGACCGCAACCAGCACGAACTGCCCGATTTCCGCCATGGCGGACGACCAGCGCAAGTTCTACGGTATCCAGTTCCACGCCGAGGTGCAGAACACGCAGTATGGTGAGCAGATTCTGCGCCACTTTGCGTTTGACGTTTGTGGTGCCGACGCCAACTGGAACATGTCGGACTTCATCGAGGACCAGGTGGCGGCCATCCGCGCCGAGGTCGGCGACCAGCAGGTGCTGCTCGGTCTCTCCGGTGGGGTGGACAGTAGCGTGGTGGCGGCCTTGTTGAACAAGGCGATTGGCGACCAGCTGACGTGTATCTTTGTGGACCACGGCCTGCTGCGCAAGAACGAGGCGGACCAGGTAATGGACAGCTTGGGCAAGGGCCTGGGCGTGAAGATTATCAAAGTGGATGCGGCCAGCCGCTTCCTGGGTGACCTCAAGGGCGTAACGGATCCGGAGCAGAAGCGCAAAATCATCGGTAAGGACTTCATCGAGGTCTTCAACGACGAGGCGCGCAAGCTGCACGGTATCGACTACCTGGCACAGGGTACGCTGTACACCGACGTCGTGGAAAGCGGCACGGACACGGCGCAGACCATCAAGAGCCACCACAATGTGGGCGGCTTGCCGGACGACTTAAAGTTCAAGCTGATTGAACCACTGAACAAGTTGTTCAAGGACGAAGCGCGCGAACTCGGCGAAAAGCTGGGCATCCCGCACGACCTGGTCTGGCGTCAGCCGTTCCCAGGTCCCGGCCTGGGCATCCGCGTGCTGGGCGAAGTGACGGAGGAAAAGTTGGCGATCGTGCGCGATTCCGACTGGGTCCTACGCGACGAAATCGCCAAGTCCGGCCTGCAGGAGAGCATCTGGCAGTACTTCACCGTCCTGCCAGGCTTCCGCAGCGTCGGCGTGATGGGCGACGGCCGGACGTACGACTACACCATCGCCATCCGTGCAATCACGAGTGTTGACGGCATGACGGCCGACTTTGCCCGCATCGACTGGGATATCCTGCAGAAGATTTCTGCGCGGATTGTTAACGAGGTCGGGCACGTCAACCGCGTTGTGTATGATATTACTAGTAAGCCGCCGGCAACGATTGAATGGGAATAAAAGGTATATGTTAATTGAACCCGGAATGTTGATTTAACGGCATTTTCGGAAGATACAAAGGATACGATTGGCGGGAAAATTGTTACGTTCCCCGCCAAAATCCCCGCCAAGTTTGGGCCGAATGAGGTCTGAACTGGCGGGGATTTTGCGTCCAATAGCATTGGACGGTTGCCAGTTTTGGTTTTCATTTGTGTAGCTGTATAAACACAATTTCTTACTGACGCTGATTGTCTCGTTCTCGAAATCGATGTTTTTTCGGGGAATAGTGGTAACTTTACCGATATGTATCGCGTCATGGATTGTAGTCAGAGGATGGATGAGCAGAAGCGTTGATAGTACTTCTTGGAATATAATTATCTTGATAAGCTGTTAAAATCCCTCTTTAAATTTTCTGGGACGAAAGCCTCCTTATGAAGGAGAGCAAGGAAAAATGTTGCACTTATTCTGTGACAAATCGCTATGTATGCGATTATGATTTGTAGTGTACAATTAACGTTAGTATTTACACGGGTTGGTTCGTATACGGGGGTTTTTCCATGAGTAGTAATTTTGAATTCTTAAAAGGAATTAAGGATGCTGAACAATTTGTTGGGCCACTTGAAACGGCTGAGCTTATGTACGCAAATCAAAAGTACCAGCAGGTGCCCGGAATTGTGCGTAATGTACCCGAGGGTGTGGCTCGATACGTTCTGAAGAAACGTAATCATGATTTTTCAGGAAGCTTTTTCGAGGCGCTTTCCTTAATTCGCAAAAATGGTTATGTTACGCAGGACGTAATGGACATATTGGATGATATTCGCCGTAAAGGCAACACTGTTTTACATGACGTTAATGCTCAAGTTTCAAAGGATGACGCATGTGAGACACTACTTAACCTTCACAAACTAATGTATTGGTTTGTGTACTCTTACTGTGGGTTCCGACAAAGCGTTCCTAGCTTCAAGGAACCCGTTTTATACACTACATCGGCTAAGACATTAGTTTATTCATTTACGGCGGATGATCTTGTGCAGTGGCCACAGTACGCTGGACGTCAAAAAGTTGGTAAAGCCACCTATCATGGTGAAATTGTTGATACTACACCGAACAGCCAATTTCTACATAGTGCAGCGCTAAAACGTATCAAGTCGTACGCTGGAACGATGGGAGTTAAACCAAATATCGAATGGGTTGAGGCTGCCTATCGGGAGGTCAATGGGCATGGTGAATGGTTTGACGACCACGCAGTCCATGAAGTTCTCGATAACTCAAATATCAAGAGGGACCCTAAGCTGGTCGAAGGGTCCGCTCGTGAGTGGTACGTTACGGATGTTGATACTGTTAAGAATGCCATTGCGGCGGTTCGTGAGGGAAAATCATTTATAAATGCGCCGACTGTTGTTGGACCAAAGATCAAGCTACGTCCTGAACAACAAATTGCTATCGACAGGACAGAAAAGGTCTTCAAGACGAAAAAAAATGGTGAAAAGAAAATGCTTTGGAATGCCAAAATGCGTTTTGGCAAGACCCTTAGCGCCCTTCAGCTAATCAAGAACCAGCAATACAGTCGTGTTCTTATCATGACACACCGCCCCGTTGTTCGTGATAGCTGGTTTAAGGATTTCGATAAGTTAGGGATGCCTGGATACCGATATGGTTCAAAACAAAAGCATGACGCTTCTTTGGAACAATTAGTCGATGATGGTGGCAGATTTCTTTACTTCGCTAGTATGCAAGATTTGCGTGGCTCTGAATGGGCTGGGGGCAAGGCCGGCGACAAGAATGAGCTTATTGCAAAAATTGATTGGAATCTAGTGATTATTGATGAAGCCCACGAAGGAACACAGACAGATTTAGCGCAGGCCGTGATTAAAGGTGTGGTTAAGGATGCGACTCGTGTCCTTGAGCTTTCGGGGACTCCGTTCAATTTGATTGACGGGTACGAACCTGAGCAGATTTTCACATGGGATTACACGATGGAACAACAAGCCAAAGCACATTGGAATGTTGATAACCCCGATGAAGTAAATCCTTACGCTGTATTGCCGAAGGTCTCTATGTTCACGTTTGAAATGAAAAATAGCTTTCAGGATAGTCGGTTCCTTGACTTTGACCAAAAGTCGTTCGATTTCCACGAATTTTTCAAGGTGGATGATAATGGCCGCTTTGTATACGAAACAAAAGTTAACCAATTTTTGAACAATATTACGTCACCATCTAAAAATACTAACTTCCCGTACTCAACCGAGAAATTTAGAAATGAATTGAGACATACTTTGTGGTTGTTGCCATCAATTGCTGCGGCTAAGGCACTAAAGGCACTGATGGAAAAGCACCCTGTATTTGGTATGGAATATACCATCGTTAACGTGGTTGATGACGGTAAAGAAGATGGTGCTAGTGAGGGAGACTTAAATCGCGTTCGCGACGCTATCACCAAGCACCCGTCGAAAACTAAGACCATTACCTTGACTGTGCGTAAATTGACAACCGGGGTTAATATTCCCCAGTGGACTGCCGTTATGTTCCTGTCCAATACTAACAGTGCAATGCAATATCTACAGGCAGCATTTCGGGCCCAGACGCCATACGCCGATAAGGAGATGGGGATGAAGACGGACTGCTATATCTTTGATTTTGCGCCTGATCGTGCTTTGAATGTTATGGCTGCTTCGTCTCAATTGGATACTGGTGCTGGTAAACTGCAAACAGACGATCAAAAAGAGAAAATGGGTGAGCTGCTCAATTTTCTTCCAATTATTGGTGAACAGAATCAAGGCATGGCGCCGTATAATGTTGATAGTTTGATGACTCAGTTGAAGAAAGTTTATGCTGAGAAGGCGGTTCGTACCGGGTTCGATGATGATTCGCTGTATAACGACGAATTGTTGAAAATGGATGAGGCCGACCTTAAAGACTTTAACGACCTCAAGGCAGAAATTGGTACGACCAAAGCCCAAAAGAAACCCAATACAATTGACGTTAACCATCAAGGACTTACCGATAGGGAGTATAACGATGCCGAAAAAGCAAAGAAAAAGCATAAGAAAGATTTAACTACTGAGGAAAAGGAACTTCTGGAAAAAGAACGTGCTCTCAAGAAACAACGTAAGACGATGATTTCAGTCTTACGGTCCATTTCCATTCGTATCCCGATGATGATTTATGGAATGGATATTCCAATTGAGAGGGATATTGATATCCAAACATTTGTTGACAAAGTTGATGCTGAATCATGGGCAGAATTCATGCCAAAAGGTGTCGATAAGGCAAAGTTCAAGAAGTTCTCCAAGTATTATGATGCGAATATTTTCATTGAGGCTGGTCGCATTATTCGCCAGCGAGTTAAGCGAATGGACCACATGGAGCCTTTGAGGCGTACTGCAGATATTGGTGAGCTATTCGGAACCTTTAAGAACCCAGATAAAGAAACTGTACTCACTCCATGGCGTGTTGTGAATATGCAGTTAGGAAAGACAGTCGGGGGGTATTCCTATTTTGATACTACGTATAATTACACCTCAATAGATGGTGATAATGCTACGCACTGGGTTGATACTGAAATGACAAAAGATATTTTTAAACCTGACACCCGAATACTTGAAATCAATTCTAAGACTGGACTTTATCCGCTATATGCAGCCACATCGTTGTACTATCAAGAACAGGCACGGCTGAGCGAACGTACTGGTGGCAAATTTACTGCCAAGGATGAAGACGAAATATGGCGAAATATTCTGGCTAAAAACATTTTTGCTATTGCTAAAACTCCGATGGCTAAACGCATAACAAACCGAACTTTGTGCGGATATCATGAGTTCGGCACAAACGTTGTATATGTTGATGGTATTGTTGAGAAGGCCAAAAATTCAAATGATGAAACGGTTCAGTATGTGCTTGATGCATTCAAAGAAAGGATTGTTAATCAAATGAAATTTGATGTGGTTATTGGTAACCCACCGTACCAAGAGTCGGAACGTGGTGATAGCAAAAGCAAGAAGTCAATTTATCAGTATTTCATGGAACTGTCGTATCAACTTTCAGAAAAATCAATAATGATTACGCCTGCTCGGTTTCTATTTAATGCGGGGGATACTTCCTCGATCTGGAATGAGAAGATGTTAAATGATTCGCATTTACGAGTGGTTATGTTCGAAAAGCATAGCGGAAATATTTTTCCCAAAACTGATATTAAAGGCGGAGTCGCAATAACTTTACGCGATACTACAAAAGAATTTGGTAAAATTGGCACATTTACACAGTTCGACGAGTTACGTCCCATTCTGGATAAGGTGCGGTCTAAACGAACTGATACTTTGAATAGTATCGGTTTCTCTCGAACTATCTACAGATTAACTGACAAGCTACATCAGGATTTTCCGGACGCTATTGAACGGTTAAGTGCTGGTCATAAATATGATATGTCATCGAATATAATGAAGCTGCTTCCTGAAGTGTTTTATCATAATAAACCTGATGATGGGAATCAGTATATTCGCATACTTGGAAAGCCAAAAGACACGAGAATTGAAGAATGGATTCGGCGGGACTATGTAACTGACAGGCCTGGGTTAGATAAGTACAATGTCTTTTTGGCAAGTGCTATTGGTAGTGGTGAATTTGGCGAGCCCTTAAGCGATATGTACATTGCCGAGCCTGGCGTTGGACATACTGAAACGTTTATTAGTATTGGAGCATTCGATACTAGGTTCGAAGCAGAATCAGCTGAAAAATATCTGAAAACCAAGTTTGCTAGAACCATGTTGGGGATATGGAAGGTTACACAGAACGGACCAATATCCACGTATCGCGAAATTCCTGTACAGAATTTTACGCAGGACTCTGATATTGACTGGAAAACTTCCATTAGGGATATAGACAATCAATTATTCGTGAAATATGAATTAAGCGACGATGAGGTCCAGTTTATTAATACCCATGTAGAGGAGATGAACTAATGGTTGACGAAAACCTCATAAAATCAAATGAACGAGTTAAGGCACATGGTGAGGTTTTTACCCCTAAACGAATTGTAAAGCAAATGCTTGATCAGCCGGAGCTAGTCGAATCCTTGAATGATTTATCGACCACATTTATGGAACCGGCTGCCGGAGAAGGCGCGTTTTTAACTGAGCTGTTGAGAAGAAAGTTGAGTCTGGCAAATAGGCTAAGCACGGACCTAAAGTCGTATGAAGCAAATGCGGAAATTGTTCTTTCATCACTTTATGGTATTGAGCTTTTAGAGGACAATGTCGAAGTTCTAGTTATGCGGATGTACCATATTTTTAGTCAGTATTATTTCCAAGCTATTCGCAAATGGAATGGTGAGGGGAGCCGCAAGGTGAATAGTAGTGCCATGACAATCATTGCTGCAAATATGCAGCAGGGGGATGCAATTAAAAAAACTACTAGAGATGGAAGCCCAATAATCTTTAGTGAATGGAAGCTGTTACCGGTTATAAATGGTGTGCAAAAGGTACAACGAACAGAATACACACTGGACTCCATTATAAATGGTGGAGAGCCATTGGATGGTTCGACACCAAGTGGAAAGGTGGAGCAGCTGAATCTATTTGGCTTTGATGATGAGGTTGATGAAGGGCCAAAGAGACGGTTCAAGTCGTGCAAATTGGTTGATATTTATAAGGAAGAGATGGAGGAAGTTAAGAGTTAATTGGGTGAATAATTCGATAATATTGCCCATTCCCCAAATTATGGACTTGGAAAACCGTTGTAGTTAACTGTGTGGGTGCTGGTCCACGGCACGCAGACAAGGCAAATAAATAAAAATTTATGTGATTTCTGTTACGGCGTGATTCTGGTCTTTCATCGGGTTCATGCCGTTCATTTTTTCTTTAGGGTATTTATAGCTGTACCAGTTGATTGCCGCCACCCTAGCGGTTTTTTTGTTCGTAGCTTGAACATAACGCGTCTGACAGACGTTAGATGTAGGTGCGAAGTGACAATGCTTATAGCATAGCTTCCTTTTAAAACTGTTATTCTGCTAGGCGCTATTCCAAGTATTTGGACATCCTGATAGTATTTGCCCGAGTTATGTGCTTGGTTGTAAGGCGGTTAGCTAGCGGATTTCGCCAGCCCGCCGCGAGTGACGTCACAGCGAAATCACTACATTTTTAGAATGCTTTTGGGATTGAAATAGCTCACATGTTTTTAAATGACGGCAGGAGACGAAAACGCTGTAACTTGAAGCGTTGATTTAAGGGCAATAATCGAGTACAATTGCCTAAAATGACGGGGAGTGACGAAAATTGGCAAAAGTAAGTATATCGACGAAACAAAGCCTCCTGCGGCTGTTCAATGCGTATTTTAAGCAAGATGATGATGACTTCATAAAACAACTAAATGAATTTTTTGGTTCTGAGCATAAAACGACTGAGAGAGGATTACCTTATGAAGTGGTTTTTGAACAAGTGAGAAGAGGTTATCGTGAGGGTTCTTATGTACCCTCATCTGTGAAGTCTGATTCTTCACCTGCAGGAACTCTCCAACAGACATCGGCTCGCGATGAGTGGAGACGGCGGCATGGTGCCACTATTGAAAAAACACGTATTAAATCTGAAACTGATAAATTGCTTTTACCTGTGAATATTAGGAAAAAGGTTGAGATTCTTGAAAATCAGTTTCTCCATCGTAAGGATCTTGAAGAACGAGGCCTACAAGCGATGAACAGAGTATTGCTTGTAGGAGCACCTGGGGGTGGGAAAACAAGCCTCGCAAAGCAAATATCTCTTGATTTAGATCTCAATATGGATTTTCATAGTATTGCTTCCATCATTGACGCTGCATTAGGAGGTACGGGTAAACAAATACATAACATTTTTAAATCCGTCTCCTCGGAAATGTTATTTTTAGATGAATTTGATGCGATAGGTGCGAGCCGCGATCAAGGGAATGATCTTGGGGAGATGAGAAGAGTTGTTAATGTCCTGCTGCAAGAGATGGATAACCTTAGTTCAGACTCATTATTGGTTGCTGCTACAAACTTTCCTGAAAAACTTGATTCTGCAGTGTTGAGAAGGTTTTCAACCGTTATTGAGCTCCCAAAGCCTGATATTAGGCAGCGAGTACGATATATGCAGGAATTTTCATTAGAGCATAAAATATCAATTGAGAAAAAGGAAGTAATTCGGACTGCCAAAATCACTGACGGTCTTAGTTACGCGGATTTAAGGTCGTTTATGATGAATTTCGCAATAGCAGAGGTTTCAGGATATGAAAAAGAATTGCGGTTATCTAAGTACTACATTGAAGAGCTTAGTATGAGGCAAACGATTAATGACCAGGCACTTGCGAAGTGGGTAAATGATAAGAGCATCTCAATAACTGATTTATCGGAGGCTCTCGATGTGCCAAGAACGACTTTGTCAGACCGATTGAAGAGGGTAGGTGGTAATGATGAAAAAGAATAAACCTCATTTTCAGATTTCAGACCAGGACACATTCGAAAGGAGAGCGAAGCATCGATTAATACCTAAGCCAAAGGAGAACTTCAATTACGAAGAACATTCGGATAACTTGGGGCGGGAATTTCATGCAGTAATTGCATCTAGCAATAAGTCAATGTTTACGATTCCAAATGCCGAAACAATATTTAAGCTTCAATTGGACGAGGGAGAAAAGATAGAGCAGCGGGGGCGCTATGAAGCAATTTTTACAGATCAGGGGCTAACGGTGCGTGCCATACTGGGAGAGTCAGAGGCAATCGTTTCGAGTACTGAGAGTAATGTTAGGCGACTGGCTCGGCAGATTAACGATTATGGGAAGTCCGAAAGAGAACGAGCGGTTTGGGATTATGTGCAGAATATTTCCCCGTTTTCACCAGCCGAAAAAATAGACACATCATTAGCTAACGCTGCGTCTTCTTCTAAAAATATTGATATAAACGTTATCATTGCGGGAGTGTGGGATTTTCATAATCAGGAGCAGTTACAGATGTTGCTTGATCAGCTAAAGGACAAGTTTCCTGAACAACCTGAAATTGAAACCGCAGAGCTGAGTGATGATACCTTATCTGCACATATGATTATTCCGTCTAGCGCACTAGCAGAATTAGCTAATGAGAACTTTGTGCTTGCAATCGAACCGAACGACTATTTTGTTGGTGAAGCAACACTGGTAGATAAAGCTGGATCTCTCGCTAACGCAAAGCTAAATGACGATATTGATATTGAAAAGTTGCCTACTGTTGCGATAATCGATGACGGTATTAAGCTGCCTGGAGATCTCCAGGCGGCCGTAAAGTATGTGTATCGGCTACCTAATCAACTGGAGGAAATTTCCGGTGAGGCTAATCACGGCACTCGTGTAGCATCTCGTTGCATTTTTGGTGAAGATCTTGAGAAGCAGGCAAAGTTAGGGGCGTTTACTCCTAAAGTTCAGGTAATTGATGTTCCAATAATGTCAGAACGTAACTCAGCAACAGACTTAGTTAAGAAGATTAGGCAAGTTGTGAAGGACCTTCATGATGAATGTGCAACCTTTTTATTTGCTTATAACGCCGAGGTGCCTTTTACACAAAAAAGTGTTAGTCTGCTCGGAGCCGAGTTAGATAGCTTGATCTATGAATATGGAGTCAACTTTGTGACACCAACAGGAAATCACAAGCTTCGTAATCGGTATCAATCCATGAGTGATGTGATATCAGATTCGGGGGCAAGGATTAGTGCCCCGGCTGATGGGCTGTTAATAACCAGCGTGGGATCAATATCGCAAAGCGGAGACCTATCGACCTTCAGCCGTGTGGGCACCGGATTCAATGAGTCCATGAAGCCTGGGTTAGTTTATCCTGGTGGTAATTTACCTCTGAACAACGAGAACGGAGGAGAGTTTGTCCAGGTAACTGATCGTGAGGGATTTCTCACACGTGACTCGGGGACGAGTTTCAGCTCGCCATTAGCGGCAGCTGACTTAGCTATAGTTCAAGCGTATTGCCTTAACACTTTTGCTAAAGCACAACTTTATAAAGATCGAAACCGAACCGCTTCATTTGAAGCTAAAGCGCTAATGTATCACCGTGGAAGCGAAGCCGACACCATGCCATTTAATTCGCAAATTGGATTTGGAGAAACAAATATTGAACGAGTCCTATCATCCGACAATGACAACGCAACCTACATTCGATATGGTACTTTGAAACGAAAGCAAGTGTTAACTGTTAAATTCTTAGTGCCAAAGGTATTGGAGAGCATTCGAAAACGAGGAGTGGCAAGCTTACGCGTTGCAGTAACGGTTGTTGATTTTCCAAGTGCAAGAAGAATTAATGGTAAGGACTATCTTGATGGATATGTCGATACTAGTTTTCATAGTGTAAATTCAAAAGGAAATGCTCAAACTCGTAACCCATCAGCTAAACAGGGACGGCAAAAATGGACAAATATTCATCATTTTTCAGAGGATTTCAATGCCTATCAATCAGGTGATTGGGAACTCACCCTTGAATATTATTCACGGCCAAGCATTCCTGATGACGATGAGATTGATTACGTTGTCCTAATTTCTGTTGAAGATATTAGTGGAAATAATGTCGATTTGTACAGCGAAATTGAAGCTACTAACCGATTCAATATTGAAAACTTTATTGCTGTTAATCATGAAGGTAAACTATATGAGGAGGACGAAAATGACGAGTAAAATATACATTCAACCAATTTCCGGGGAGAATGATAATTCAGCTGTTGGCGAATTATACATGCCATCATCCGTTGGTGAGGCAGGAGTGGAATTTACTTCAGAAATGATGCGCGACTTGAAGGAATCTCTTCGAAATTTTGTGGGTTCGTTGGCTGACAATCCAATCGATGGGTGGACAATTGAACAAATTGAACTAGGAATTTCATTTTCATCGGACGTCAAGGCGTGGGTGATTAATGTAGGTGGGTCCGGGACGATGAAGATTAAGCTGAAACCGGCAAAATAGGGAAACTGAACTGCCCTCCCATAGTTGAAGTAAATATTGACCAGTTAACTTGCGGGCATGGTCTAGTATCCTACTGGTGTCAAATCGGCTGGTTTTATTCTGATATATTCATTGTTCTAGTGTAAGCATCCAATGACCAACCGTATTGGGAAAAGGTTTTTTCGTCAAGTAGAGTTGATGGATCTTTATTGTTTTTCCGCCTTACTGAACTGAACTATGAATCAAACCCGTTCCAGGAATTTACGATTGATGAAATTATTCACGCTAGTTTAACTGTATGCTGTATTATTAATCTTCTTCGTGGTGCTGTTAATACCTTCAAGGAAGCCATTTTAGTACACATATATTTCATCAACTACTTGTGTATTATACTTATTCAATGTTTTAATAGGCTGATCTATCTGGTTTCTTTAATGACATGATCGATACCTGATTGGTACTGCAACGAGTTCTGGCGGGCTTGTTATAGCTGATTGCCTAGTAGATTACGCCGCTTTTGTTCCAGTTTCCTCATCTGGTTGATCAGACTAAAGGCGACCGACCGACGAAAGTGTTGGTTCGAGGTATTAGCGTATTCGAATAATTTCCTGCGAACACAGTCCCTGACAAGCGCAGTTTTGAATGTAAGATGTCCTACAATTTACGACGGATATTTCCACATTATTCCGTTACGACAACAGCCGCTCATAAAACGAGTTCAAATCCCGGGATTCCAAAATAGACTTAAACTTCTGATCATCCGACAGAAAGTCCATGAGATTCTCGTATATGCTCCGAAACTCGTCCTTATATTTTTCCGATATTGAAATGATGTACACCATATTTACTTCAGCACCATCCCAGGTAATGCCGTCTTCGTTGAGAATGACGGCTACTTTTGTTTTGGGCGAGTTAAAGCTCATCGGGTGTGGGATCGCAATATTCTTGAATGACGTCGAGCCCATCGATTCTCGTTCCAAAATTTCGTCGTAAAAGTTATCGTTCACAACCTGCTGTTTGCGCATTTCATCTATTGCTGGTTTGAGGACTTCATCTTTTGTTGTGTGCCCGGATAGATGCCAGAACAGCTTAGGTTCAAAGAAGGTGAAGAACTGATTGCGCACGTCATTTTTCTTTTTGTGCATGAACGCACGGTCGATTTTGTCCTGAATTTCTGATTTTTGGTTATCGAGATTGAACGGGTCGAGCTCGATGCTATATTTTGGTGAATAGTGCGTCGAGTCATTTGTGAACGAGGTGAAGACGACGTCGTATGGGGATGTGTCGTAGTCTGGCGAGACCTTTTCGACTGTTTGAATGATGGTAATATCGCGCGAAAAATTAACCCTTAGAAAATCATGAACGCGATTTGCAAGGTTTAGGTAGTTGGGTGCAATTAGGATCGCCCGTAGTTTCTGCGGTGTATGCTTTTGCCGCTCGATTTCTGCCCCAATGTGCAGGGCAATAAAGGCAGTTTCGTCCTCCGGAATATGAATGTTCCACAACTCGCCAATCTGAAAAGCTACATAGGTTGCGATATCGAATATCAGTGGGAAATTGTTCCGGATGTTGGGTCTGATAGGGTTGCGAATAGAGTGCTCATGCTGGATGCGGTAAACCAGGTTGTGCACGTGAATGGTGAAGGGTTCAACAAAGTTATTTGAGCTGAGGTCAACCATGTACAGACTCCGCACCAACTTTGCAATTGTCAGAATGTTGCTGCGTAGTTCTTCATCTACTTTGGTTGTATCCGTATCGTCGTGCGGAATGTTTGCGTTTGATTTAATCAGCACTTCAATCTCCGTGGCTTCAGAATTACTGATTGATATATCTAGTTCATGCTCGATCGAGGTAATGAAGAATTCAGTATAGTCTGACATTAAGCTCCGCTTAGTTTCACTGGATGACGATACCGTATTGCCTGATGATAATCGGGCAATCAAAATCAGTAGGTGTAGTAGTAAGTTATTGTAGGCGAATTCGTTAACGTTGAGATTGTATTTGTTAATCATCTCGTCAACGGCATATTGCAGTACGCTGGTTCTTCTTTTGCCAAATGCTTCCTCTAGGTAACGCACGCTCAGTAAGTTGCCCGTGTTTTCGCGGTAGATTAAATGGCTAAATAATTGCCGCTTACTACTTTCGGCGCCGGTTATGGATAGACGGTCCTTATTGGAAACTATTGTAAGCGACCACTTGGCTAGTTGTTGGTTACTATATTGAATGGTTCTTCTTAACGTTTGGTAGGAAACGTATAGTTCGTTTGCTAAATCAAAGATGTCTGCTGTTGCTGAACGCAACAGCTTTTTTACTATGTAGGCATACCGTTCTTCATCGTTCTGTGGAATGTGGTCCCCGACCTCATTGCTGATACGTAGTAACTCAGTGGCTGCAAGTCGGTCTAGTACCTGGTAGCCCTGATCAGAAGAATCGATGATTTTCGAGGGACTGAGGCCGTTAATTTCGTGGACATAGTTGCGGACTGTGCGGGTCGATATGTTAAGTTCGGTTGCGATTTGACGGCTTGTCAGCGCGCCATCCGTCTTCATTAGTAAGCGAATAAGCAAAACCAGTTTTTGTTTCATGATTCTTCTCCGTTTCTACGTAATAACCACTAACCCACACTTAATGATTAGGGTTATGGCAAGGCTGGTCAACTCATAGTTTGCCTATGGCGGGGAAATTAACTTTTCCGCTAGTAAGGCAATCACTGTTTCCGCAGCGCCGGCAAAAATCGAGTCGAGCGTAATCGAAGTTGCGAATATAGTTTAGGCATAAAGTAAGCTTACTTGATCAAACATTTTTGAACTATGGGTAATTCAAACACACTATTGGAGGCAATTATTATGGCAGAACAGAAGCGTATTCTCCTTGTCTGCGGAATGGGTATGTCGAGTGGCTTTTTAGCAACGAGTGCTCGCAAAGCGGCTAAGAAACTGGGGCAAGATTATAAAATTGAGGCTCGCAGTGAAACGGAAGCAACGTCCTTTCTATCCTCTATTGATGGGCTGTTAATTGGCCCGCACTACGCACAGAAGCTACCTGCTTTTCGGGAGGCAGCGTCCAAATTCAACGTGCCGGTTGACGTCATTCCTGAAGAGATTTACGGCACGCTCGATGGTAGGGGGCTCGTTGGTTTCATCAACGACAGCCTGTTAGCTCAGTAATGGGGGACACATACTATGAATAAGCTAGTCAATTGGCTTTCCGTTAAGGCGGCCCCGGCGATGAAGAAATTTATTTCTCGTCCATGGATTGCTGCCATCGCGGATTCAATGCAGAAAATCATTCCGTTCATTCTTGCTGGATCGATGATTTTCCTTTATAACGTTATCCGGTCATATGTACCTGTACTACCCGACCTCACAAACATTAGCAATTTTACGTTTGGCATGCTGGGCATCATTGTTTCTTACTTGATTGCCAGTGAAGCTATGGAAAATCTGAAGCATCCGCAGTATTTACAGATGGCGGGACTGACTTCAGTAGCGGTCTTCATCATCAACATTAACCCTAAAATTAATGCAAAGGGGCTGATGACCGTTGAGTTTGGTCGGTTTGGTGCTACCGGCCTACTTATTGGGATGTTAACGGGAATTGCTGTCGCATTGGTTTTCCATTTATGGAGTAAATTGCACATCCTTGAAGATTCCAGTATTCCGGACTTTGTGGTCGGGTGGATTAATACCATCATTCCAATTCTCATCAGTGTTGCAATCTTTACAACCATCGTGTTTATTGGCAACGTTGACTTATTTAACCTGGTTGCATGGCTCTTTAGCCCGCTACAGTCGTTTGGACAGACCTTGCCCGGGTTCATCCTCATTAGTCTTATTCCGTCATTGTTGTACACGATGGGTATTTCTTCTTGGGCGTTCAACGCGGTATCAACACCTATCTTTATGGCCGGAATCTCGGCGAACATTGCTGCGGTGGCCGCTGGTGGGGCTGCAACAAATATTTCTACTAGTGAAGTAATGTTTACTTCTGCGCTGATTACGATGGGCGGGATGGGAGCAACTTTGACCCTGAACATCCTCATGCTGTTTGCTAAATCTCGGCGTTTGAAGGCGATTGGACGTATCTGTATTGCCCCGTCAATCTTCAACATCAATGAGCCCCTGATGTTCTCTGGCCCAGTTGTTATGAACCCAATTTTGATGATTCCGATGTGGATTAATTCGATTACAGGCCCACTAATTGTGTGGACGGTTATGCGTCTTGGCCTACTGAACATTCCTGCCAAGATGATTCAGGTTGGCCAGATTCCGGCACCGTTCTCGTCGATTATGATCACGGAAGACTGGCGGGCAGTTATTTGGTACGTTGTGCTGTTCGCGCTGTATATGGCTACATGGTACCCATTCTTGAAGGTGTACGATCACGAATTACTGGTTAAGGAGGCAGAAGAATAATGGCAGTATTTCCAAAGAATTTTTTGTGGGGTGCTTCTACCAGTGCGTACCAGGTTGAGGGCGCTGCGTTAGAAGATGGTAAGGGCCTGTCCCAACAGGATGTGGTGAATAAGGGCAAGACGGGTTTTGCCGATGCCTCAGTGGCCAGTGATCATTACCATCGCTACAAGGAAGACGTGCAGTTGATGAAGAAACTGGGACTAAAATCATATCGCTTTTCTATCGCGTGGTCCCGCATTTTTCCCGAGGGGGTTGGGGAGCCCAATCCCAAAGGGGTAGAGTTCTACCACAATCTGATTGATGAGCTGGTAGTTAACGGTATTGAACCGATTCCGACTTTGTATCACTATGACATGCCCGAAGCACTGGTAGAAAAATACGATGGGTGGATTGGGCGGCAAAGTGTTGACGATTATGTTCACTATGCGGATTTTGTGATTCGCGAATACGGTTCAAAAATCAAGTACTGGCTCACCATTAATGAGCAGAGCATTATTGTTCAGTATTGGAAGCAAAAGAACCACATTCCTGACCGTTATGTAAATGATGAGCAAATTAAGTATCAAATTAATCACCATATGAACTTGGCCCAGGCGTATTCGGTTATTTTGGTCCACAAGTACTTTCCTGACGCCATGGCCGGTGCAGCGTTGGGCTACTCGCCCATTTACGCATTGACCTCAGAACCGAAGGACGCGTTGGCCGCGCAAAATGCCAATAACCTGCGCAACTTGTTCTACACGGACGTTTACTTCAAGGGCTTCTACAATGAATCAGCACTTAAATATCTACAGGATAATAACCTTGCACCACGCATGGAATTAGGTGATGAGGCCATCATGAAGGCGGGTATCTCCGATTTCTTGGCCATTAACTACTACAACAGTGATGCGGCTAAGTGGCCAGAGACTGGAGCCAAGCGCCGTTGGTCAGGGGTTAACCTGAGTGGTAAGAAGGGCGATATTTCGGGCTACGAGACCCAACCAGGCTATTACGAAATTTGTCGGAATCCTAACCTTGATACGACTGACTGGGATTGGGCAATTGACCCATCAGGTCTTGAGTATGCGCTTGAAGATTTGTATTCCCGGTACAATAAACCCTTGATGATTACCGAAAACGGTATTGGCGCTCATGATGAGCTGGTTGATGGGAAGGTGCACGATCAATACCGCATTGACTATATGTCTGACCACATCGCTGCCATTGGGCGTGCAATCGGACGAGGTGTTCCGGTCATTTCATATAACCCCTGGTCGTATATTGATTTGTTGAGTACCAGCAATGGGTACCAAAAGCGGTATGGCTTTGTCTATGTGGACCGGACTGATGATGATTTGAAGAATTTGGCCCGGATCAAGAAGGACTCGTTCTATTGGTACCAAGAGGTTATTAATAGTAATGGCGAAAATTTGAAGTAGGTGACGATGATGGGAAAACAGAAAAAAGCTGAAGAGTTAATACCAGTTTCGATGGAAATTATTCTACATGCGGGGAATGCTCGCAATATTGCCGACGATGCATTTAAGTTAGCAAAGCAACAGGATTTCGACGGTGCTGCCCAGAAGATGGACGAAGCGGATAAGGAGATGGTTTTGGCCCATAATTCGCAGACTAGTGTCATTCAGGGCGAAGCACAGGGCGTTGAGTACGAGTACTCACCACTGTTTGCCCATGCGCAAGATACATTGATGACCATTACTTCTGAATTGCTGACCACTAACAAGTTGATTGATGTATTGAAGTTAATGCTTGCCAAGAAGGAGTAGCTAATGAACAAGACATTTCCTAAAAGTTTTATGTTTGGTGGGGCCATCGCGGCTAATCAAGCAGAGGGTGCATTCGATGTTGATGGGAAAGGTTTAAGTACTGCGGATATCCAGCCGTATTTACCCAACGTTCCTAAGACGGAACTGCATTTCAATAACATGGATTCAAAGACGTTTGAAGACTACGTCAATGGTGATTATTACTACCCAAAACGCAACGGGGTACACTTCTACGCTCGGTATAAGGAGTACATTGACTCCTTAGCGAATATGGACTTTCAAACGTTGCGTTTGTCCATTGCATGGACACGTATTTTTCCTAATGGGGATGAGGCGGAACCGAACGAAAAGGGGTTACAGTTTTATCGTGACTTATTTACCTACATGCACGAAAAGGGCATTGAACCAATTATCACAATTAATCACTATGAACTACCACTCAACCTGGTCACGAAGTACGGCGGTTGGGCTAATCACGAATTGATTGATTTGTTTGTTAAGTATTCCAAAGTACTGTTGGACAACTTCCACGAGCAAGTGAAGTACTGGATTGTTATTAACCAGATTAATTTGATTCACTTCGAAGCATTTGCATCACTAGGTATCCTCGAGGACAAAGTAGCAAACTATACGCAGACCAAATTTCAGGCCGTTCATCATCAATTTGTTGCGTCAGCCGAGGTCACCGAGTATGCACATAAAATTGATAGTAACTTGCAGATGGGAGTCATGCTGGCGGATTCGCACACGGAACCAAACACGCCATCGCCAGAAGACGTCCTGCTTAGCTACAAGCGGGACCGGATGCAGTACTTCTTTGGTGACGTCCCTATTCTGGGTGAATACCCCCAGTACGCGCTGAACTTCTTCGCCGATGAGGGTATTAAGCTGGATATTCGTCCCGGAGAATTAGAGGTTATTAAGGCGAATACATCTGACTTTCTTTGCATTAGTTACTACTACTCAAGCGTGGTTGATGCCACTAAAGACACGATGGATCCTGGTACAACGACTTCAAATAAGTATATTAAGGCCAACGAGTGGGGCTGGGGCGTCAACCCGAGCGGACTGTACGTATGCATGTCTAAGTACTGGGATCGTTATCGTGTGCCAATGATGATTGGCGAAAATGGTTTTGGATTCAACGACGTTTTGACGGATGATAAAAAGGTTCATGATGATTATCGGATTAGCTATACGGCCGATCATCTCAAGGCGCTTCGGGATGCGATTGATGATGGTGCAGACATCTTTGCTTACTGTTCCTGGGGCCCGTTCGATATTATCAGCGCCGGGACGGCAGAGATGAGCAAGCGTTATGGGTTCGTGTACGTAGACTACAACGATTTTGGTGAAGGCGACGGTAAACTTTATCAGAAGGATTCGGGCACTTGGTATAAGGGTGTAATTGATGCCAGAGGGGCTAATCTGTAAATTAATACAGCGTCAATGGTGTTTTGCATTGAGTGGCAATCGATACTGATTGTCACTCTTTTTATAGCGTGAGGTGTACGTAATGAAGCTGATTGGAAGGATATTTGAAGTCGTGGCGGCTGCATACTTTACAGGGTTGGGTGTTAGTCTGATTGTCGCGGCAAATTTAGGCTCGGATCCCTTAACAATCCTTGAGCAGGGACTGAGCCGGTTTTTTGGGATCAACTTTGCGATGACGGTCTTTCTCGTAAGTTGCATTTTGTTAAGTGCGGCGGCGGCCGTAAACATTCACAAAATTGGGATGGCAACCGTCATTAATCCGTTTTTAGTCAGTATGACAATTTATCAGTTTGAAGGTTTGATTCCCCTTGTTACCGCGGTAAGCACTAACGTTATCGTCAGAATGATCATTGTTTTGGTTGGACAATGCGCATGCTCACTTGCATTTGGGCTGTTGATTTCATGTGGATTGGGACCATTTTCACTGGATGTGGTTATAATGCGTATGACAAAACGACTGAAAGTTTCGTATCCCATGATCAGATATGTTTTTGATATATCAATGTGTATTGTGGGCTGGAGACTGGGTGGGGTTATCGGAATAGGGACTGTTATTACCGCCTGTACACAAGGCCCACTAATTGCAACTTTTCAAAAATTTACCGCCAAATTTAGTGTTAATCAGATGTAAAAGCACGAGTATAAATATTTAGTAGCTAGGCACCTAATTGCGACCTTTGAATGTGCTTTGTCATTTTGATTTGGCGGGTGGTTATGCGGGTAGCTCACCTAACAAACACACTGTTCACCTAACACTGTGTTTGTTAGGTGAACAGTTAGTAGCATGTCATTGTCCACGTCCATTAGTGCTAGCCACACTGGATGTAAAAGTACGTGGGCCACTAGGTCACAAATCGTTCGAAGAAGTTTATGATAAAGTTACCGTTAAGTAATATTCAGTACCAAAAAGGGTTATTAGAACCGGGTGACGGGGTCAGCACTCGCCAGTTAGAGTCGATAGCTAGGGTTAACAAAAATATTGGAGGTCACACACATGCCATTAATGAAAATTGATATGCTCAAGGGCCGCACTGAGCAGGAAATTCGCGACATTCTGGATATCTCGTACCGCGTGATGCTTGACGCCTTTAACGCACCCGAGGGCGATCGGTACCAGGTCGTTACGCAGCATGAACCCTACGAGATGCAGATTTTGGATACCGGGCTGGGCATTGAACGGACTAAAGATGTCCTGATTTTCAGCCTCACGACGCGGCCGCGGACTACCGAGCAGAAGCAGGCGTTCTACAACCAGCTGGTGAGCGCGCTGCATGAGCAGTTAGGTATCGCGACGAGCGATGTGGTCATCAACCTGACCGTTAATGCGGATGAGGACTGGAGTTTTGGCTACGGGAAGGCACAGTTCCTTACTGGCGACTTGTAGTGACCATAAAACATGGAAGATAAAACGCATAAAACCTAGCCACGCGCAAAATTGTGTATGGATAGTAAAACCGCCCGGACATTAAAGTTTGTCCGGGCGGTCTTTGTAACTGAAGAAAGCATCAAACATAATCCTGCACAGTCGTCTTGTTATGAACAACCTCCGAGAAGTCCGTAAATATTTGATGACCAAGATCAACGCCATGATCATTGGTAATCAACCAGGCAAATAGTTGAATGGGAGTGACGGCTAGGATAGGGGCCTTAAATGGGTCGTCCACGGCTCCTAGATTTAGCGAATTATGACGACCGGTATCCTGATTCCTGCCAAGGTTGATGGTGAAGATGTTGTCGATGTAATTGGCCTCGTAGTTACGTAGTGCGGCCATCTTTTCTAGAACTACCTGCTGAGCGTTGGTGACCAAATAGAATTGCACATCATCTTTGTGGATGCCTAGGTAGGGACCGTGCATGAAGGCCTCTAGGTCATGGCCGCCCGCAGGATACCGTACTACTTCCACAAATTTTGTTTGAAATTCCATTGCGGTGCCTACTGTTGCCCCATAGCCAATAGCCGTGTATTGCCGCGGGGTCAGCATGTTCTGCTTATGTTGGGCATAGAACTCTTCGCTGTTTTTGATAACGTCGGGGATACGGCCGATAACATTGGCGAACTCGTTCAGTTCGGCCTTTTCTTGTGTTGAGTCGATGGTACCGGACTGCTTGGCAAAACGCAGTGCAAGCAACATTAACGACAAAACTGTTGCGTTAAAGCCCATCGTGACGTAGCCCACCCGTTCTTTGCCCGTGAGTATGTCCAAAGTAGTGTCACACGCCGCGGGTAGTTCTGTATCGGGACGGCTCGTGACCGCGATACGGTTAACGGAGCGTTGACGCGACACCTTTTCAATTGCATCAATAGTGGCGGTGCTTTGGCCGCTTTGGGATACACCTAATACCAGATCGGTATTGCGACTGACCGATTCGTACATTGTGTAGTTGAAGGGTTCCTCAATCTGCACGTGAATATTGGCGATGTTTTCCATGTAGAGTTTGGCGCTACGGGATGCGTTAATACTGGATCCTGTGGCTAGCACTAGCCAGTTCTGTGCATCCAATTTGATGTCCTTGAGCGCGGCGTCAACCTGTGTGGGGTAATTATCTAGTATTTTTGTGAGTGCTGAGTGTTCCTGGTTAATATACGTATACATAGTTGGAGTCATTTTTATACCTCGAAATATTTATTGAGAAAGTTTGCCACACCATCATCTAGGTTACTTTGGGTATGGTTAGGAACTGATTGTTGAACTTGCTTCTGTGCGTTGCCCATAGCCACGCCAACCGCCACCGCTTTGAGCATTGGCAGGTCGTTAAGACCATCCCCAAATGCTATTGATCGGTTGAGCGGTACACCGACTAACTCGCAGTATCTTTGTACTGCCGTCGCCTTCGTGACATCGTGGGGTAGTATCTCGATGTTATTGGGAGAAGAACTGGTGATGTCAAAGTGGTTGGAAGAGGACAATGCGGTCTTCGCTGCGGCCAACGCCGGGGGATTTTCGTCGCTGATGACAATACCATTAACGATTTCTTTCTGGTGGTCTACTAGTTCGTCAACGTTATTCACTTTTGCGTATTTAGGTTGACCAGTCCCGGCAACTCTTTGCTGTGCATCGGCCGAAAAATAATCTGGTAGCAGGTTGGTATAGAAAACCCGGTTGGTAGTGAAGAAGAACGTCGATAGGCGATACTTCTCGATAGTTGGATAGATGGTACGCAGGGCATTAGCACCTAGTAGTGACAAGCTCGTTTGCCCATTAGCGTGAATAACGGCTCCGTTACTTGCGATGACATCAACTTGAGTCCCTATTTGTTGGGCGATAGCAATACCCGATTCGAGCATTCGTCCTGTAGCAATGGAAAAGTGGTGGTGCTGGTCAATTAACGAGTTAATCGTCCGGATTGTGGTTGGTGACACCTGCTGTTGATTATCAACCAACGTACCGTCGATATCACTGAAGATTGCGTAGTTATTACTCATTTCGATTACTCCTCGAGGTTAAACCGGATGACTCACGAACCACTAATTCTGGTGGCAGTATGGTTAGGTCACCTAAATCGTATTTTTCTGGTGATATTTGGTGCAGTAATTTGCGGACCGCCACATTTGCCAATAACCGGTTGTGATGATTGATTGTAGTAATACGTGGAGTGAAGTAGTTGCTGTCCGGAAAAGCATCGCAACTGGCAATGGCCATGTCAGCAGGACAGCTCAGGCTGTTGTCATTCAGGGCGCGAACAGCCCCTAACGCTACTTGGTCGTTAATTGCAACAATAGCTTCCGGTCGTGTATCAGATTCCAATAGCTTCTGCATACTGCTATATCCGTCTTCAACATAGTAGTTACTGAGAAAAATTCGGTCATCACGTAACTTGCTGTAGGTGTTCATGGCATCCTTGTATCCGGCTAGTCGCTGTGTGGTAATGGTAATTCCTGGCTCGCCACCGATAAAACCGATATCGTGATACCCACTAGCCAGCAGGTGTTGAGTAATGATAGAACCACTTAGCTGCTGATACCGTGAAACGTACTGAAAGTCGTGATTCTGCAGAGGCTGGGCCATAATAACAACTGGCAGGTTGCCGGCCATTCTGGTGAGCGCGTCTAAATACTCCGGTCGCGGTTCCGACCGATCAATTTCACCACCAAGAATTAGAACTCCGTCCACCTTTTTTTCTTCAAGTCGGGCAAATGCGTCGATTTCTACCTGAGTTGCATCTACGGGTGTCTCGCCAGCAGTCATGGTGTTGAACAGTAGAATGTTGTATCCGGCGGCCTTCGCCGGTGCCTCAATGTGTGAGACCAAGGTAGTGAAGTACGGATTAGCAATATCAGAAACAACCACCCCAAAGGTGTTGGTGTGCTTGGACACCATTCCGCGCGCAATTGCACTTGGCTGGAAACCCGATTGGTCCAGAACTTTCTGGACCCGATCACGTTTATCCGGTGCGACATGTGCCTGTTTGTTTAGTACGCGTGAAACGGTACTGGTTGACACGCCGGCCATTTGCGCGATTTCTTTGATAGTTAAATTATTAGCGTCCATGTTAGCACTCCCCCTGCTCATCAACGATTACAGTCAGTTTAAAACATAAAGTAAGGGCTTGCAAGATATTTTTGGGCACGTTACCAAATTAGTGTTTTGTGCTTGACAGTCGAGATAAGCCGCGATAGCATGGTGTCGAAAGATAAATAAAGCGGTTTCACGTATGTGGGAACGTTACCAAAGAGGGATGAGCTATGACAACAAATATACCGACCGTCCTGGCGATTGATCAAGGCGGAACAAAAATTGTGGTTGCTGAAGTCGATAGACAAGGCCACCTGCATCAACAAATGAAGTTTGCTTCCGACGTCGGTACGCAGGCGTTAGCAACAAAACAAATCATTAACGCGATAGATAACTATCTCAGCCATCCGCATTACGGACAAATTCAACAAATTAGTGTTAGTACGGTTGGCAGGATTAACGCTGATACGGGATATTGGTACGAGATTGATCCAGGGAGGTGCGAACCAATTGACCTCGCTGGTGCGATAACCGAACAGTTTGGAATACCAGCCATAGCTGCGAATGACGTTTATTCTGCTACATATGCAGAAAACAAGGTCGGTATTGGCCGAGGAACAGCTGATTTTATCTATCTTAATCTTGGTACGGGTATCGCGGGACGGATTGTGGAGAACAACCGAATTTTAACCGGTGCGCATTTTGATGCCGGCGAGGTGGGACACATGTCGGTCGATATTCATAGTACCGATAAGTGCGTTTGTGGCCGTTATGGTTGTGTTGAGCCAATTGCTTCGGGACTGGGTATCAGTACTAAGGCGCGGGTACTTATCGAGGAAGGTGCCAAGACTGAATTAAAGGTTGAAGAAAACGGCCGTGTTGGGGCAGAACAATTATTTAGTGCCTATGACAATGGTGACCTAGTGGCAATTGAGGTCATGGACGAAGCGTTAATTGCCCTAGCCGTTTTGATTGAGAACCTAATTCGTACTAGTGATCCTGACGCAGTTGTAATTGGTGGCGGCACCAGCAACGGAAATTGGTTGATTGACCGTATCTGTGCTCGAATTACCCCGGAGACTACACGTCTAATGAAAATGGGTATCGTAAAAAGTCAGATTAATCCTAATAATATTTCGATTGTTGGCGCAGGTTTACGTGGTTTTGAAACGGGGGTGAAAGTCGATGTCAATTCAAGAGGTATTGCAGAGGACAAATAATCTGCACCACTTATTGAAACTACAGCAATCTCCAAGTGAGAAGCATTTAAGCAAGGCGGTTGACCTGACGAGTATGACCACGTCTGTTTGGCAACATCGTGACCGGGGATCTATAACTTCACACGGTGTCGGGGTCGTCGCGCTAAAATCACCAACGAGGTACTCAAGCTGGCCACAAGGTTCTCCGACTGATGGTGACTATATTCAGTATGGGACGGTCACCGGGTATAAAACGTTGAATCGGCTCGACTGGGCCGGATATAACCGGATTATCTTTACGATTTGTTCTAACGATGTGAACGTCATTAACTCAAACGTGACCGTTGCGTTTAAAAATGATGGTGTTGTTAAGATTCCGGACAAGTACATGCGCGATGGGTTTCATTCCATCAACCTAGCTAACGATCACAAACCGCACCAATACCATCTAGACATTAGTGATTTGCCTCGTGATGCTATTACTGAGATTAGTTTTAGCTCGGCGGCGAATGGTTCATACATGAATATGCCGGGCAAAATCGACATTGAGATTAGTGATATCATCCTGGGAGTTACCCAAAATTCATCAAAAAATGTCGGCTGGCGGCCAACGGACGGCGTGATTATTGCATCGCAACTGGGGTATGACCAACATGGTCGTAAATCCATCCTCGTTAGTGATAACGTCCCAGAAGCGAGTTTTGAGGTTATCGATCAAAGTACGAACCGCATTGTTCTGGACGGTAAATTAACCAAGCAGAGTGTTGACGGGCGGCAATTATTTAGTGGTGACTTTTCGGAGCTAAGTCAGCCCGGAAAATATGAGATTAGGGTATCGGGATGCCGACCGGAAACCGTTCAGATTCTTCCTAGTAACAAAATTTGGTCTGAATCAGTGCTTGATAGCCTGAACTTTATCTATAGTCAACGTTGCGGTGCTCCGGTACCAGGAGTACACGGAACGTGCCATACGGATGTGTTTGCAGAGCATAACGGCATGACAGTTCCGTTTAACGGTGGCTGGCACGATGCTGGCGACCTATCACAACAGAGCATGCAGACCGGTGAAGTCGCATTGAGCCTGTTGGAGGTGTCGAGTGTATATCAAAAAGAACAACCGGCATTTGCTGCTCGGCTCGAGGAAGAGGCCGAATGGGGTCTGGACTTCATTCTGAAGACGCGTTTTGGGGATGGATACCGCGCTACTAGTGCTGGTACCTCCCGGTGGACGGATAACCAAATCGGCAACTTTGATGACGTTCGTGCTCGTACACACAACAGCGCGTATGATAATTTCCTGTTTGCGGGTATTGAGGGCAAAGCCGCGTTGGTCACCAACAACACTCAATTAAAGCGGGTGCTTACTCAGGCCGCAATCAGCGACTTTGAATTTGCGAGTGCCGTCTTCATGGAACACCCGTATAAGCGCGAACCAATTATGTGGGAGCACACCTATAACACGTCAAAGTCCTCTTATGATTCCACTATTGCATGGACGGCTGCAGTTCTTTTTAAATTAACCCATGACGATACCTACCAACAAAAAGCCATTAGTGCCGGTAAAAGGCTGTTAACTTATCAGGAACGTGGTGGAATTACCGTTAACGGTAGAGTGGTTAAAGGCGTGTTTTATCGCGATGAAACACACACTGTTTTTCAGCATTTTAACCACCAGTCACGTGAACACTTATTTGCCTTTGCGTTAGCAGAGCTGATCAAGATTACTACTGCTGATGAGCAGCAATTGTTTAAAGATGGTGCACGGATGTACGGCGATTATCTTCTGTGGCTACAGCAATATACAGCCCCGTACCCGATGATATCTTCCGGATTGTACTTTGACGATGAGCAACAAGATAAAGACAGTTTTCACATTCAGCATCTGCTGACCGACGCAACGGCCGAATCTGAGTATGGCAAACAATTGCAAAAGGGGATAAAGATAGCCGATCATCTGTACGTCAAGCGTTTTCCGGTTTGGTTCTCCTTCCGTGGTAATAACGGAATTCTTCTATCGACTGCATTAGGGGCCGCAACCCTAGGCGACGTTTTACACGACGCACAATTAAGACAATTAGCTGAAAACCAGCTTTACTGGATAGCCGGAGAAAATCCATTCGGTAAATCTTTAATGCTTGGTTTGGGTCACAAGTTTGATGATTTGTACGCGGTATCTAGCGGCCCCCAAGTTGGAGCTTTGCCGGTTGGTATTGAAACTCGTGATGACGAAGATGCACCATACTGGCCGCAGTTTAATAATGCAACTTACAAGGAAGTTTGGATTAGTAATAGTGGTCGGTGGCTATCGGTGATTGCCACACTCCTCAAATCATCCTCAAAGGAGAAACAACAATGAAGTCTAACAAATTTATCGACGGTTTATCTTCTTTCGCTGGTAAGCTGTCATCTAACAATTACATCATGGCCGTGCGTGATGCCTTTGCCGGAAGCATTCCGTTAACCATTACAGCAGCGTTTTTCCTTTTGGTAAACAACGTTCTATTGGCGCCGAAAACTGGATTATTACGGTCAATGCCTGGTCATGAGCAGATTATGGCAATTGGGACTCAGGCGTACAACGGTACTTTGGGGTTCTTGACGATTCTGATTACTTTTCTCATCGGTTACCGACTCGCTAAGTACCTCAAGGCCGATGGGTCAATCGGAGGGATGGTTTCGGTAGCTAGTTACATCGCGTTGGTGCCTAATCAACTCACCATTCAGAGTGCAACTGGTAAAAGTGTATCCGTCTTGGGTGCACTGAGCCAGAACGAAACATCGGCTAACGCCATGATGATGGGCATCATCGCAGGTCTAGTTGGCACGACCATCCTGGTAAAACTTTCGAAGAGTAAACGACTACAGATCAAGATGCCCAACGGTGTTCCACCAGCAGTATCGAAGGCCTTCAGCTCACTGTTCCCAGCATTTTTAACCATTACGTTCTTTGCTATTATTGAAGTACTGGTGCAGACGTTAACAGGAATGTCCCCGGCCGATGTTATCGTGAAGGTACTGCAAGCACCACTAGTTGGTGGTTTCCAGTCATTACCAGGTATTCTGTTATACGTATTCCTTGCTACCGTTGTATTTATCTTTGGTATCCATGGTGCCTTTGTTTTTGGCGCAATCTCTGGACCAATTCTATTAACCTCCTTGCAGCAGAACATTGATGCAATTAAGGCTGGGTCTTCGGCACCAAACATCGTTACTCAACCATTCTTGGATGCGTATGTGTACATGGGCGGCGGTGGCACAATGATTTGCCTGGTGTTAGCAATCATTATTTTCTCTCGTCGTAAGGATGAACGGATGATTGCTAACATCGGTGGTGTTGCTAGTCTGTTTAACATTAGTGAGCCAATGATGTTTGGTGTTCCAATTGTCTTTAACCCGGTTTACGCAATTCCGTTTGTGTTATCGCCACTAGTAGCAACGCTGATTGCTTATGTATCAACAGCAGCTGGCCTTGTTGCTAAAACCTATATTCTGATTCCTTGGGTAACTCCTCCCGTTATCTCTGGATATCTGGCAACGGGTGGTGACTGGCGTGCATCACTGATGCAAATCATTACGATTGTCATCGGTACACTCATTTACGCACCATTTGTAATTGCATCTAACCGAGTATTTCAGAAGCAACAGGCAGAACAACAAGCGTAGTTAATGCATGGACACTGGAATTTGAAAGGATGGTTCATTATGGCAAAAAAGGTAATTATGTTAGCTTGCTCCGCAGGTATGTCCACCAGCATGTTGGTCGCAAATATGCAGAAGGCCGCGGCCAGTGACAATATTGACGTTGATATCTTTGCTACGGCATCGAGTGGTATTGATGACGCAATGGAGGAACAGAACCCGGATGTCCTGATGCTTGGACCTCAAGTCCGGTTTATGGAGAAGGATTTGAAGGGCAGGCTGGATATTCCCGTTGAAGTAATTGATATTCGTGACTACGGGACTATGAATGGCGAAAAGGTTTTGCAGACCGCGCTTGGTTTGATTAATCAAGCGTAGGCAGATATTGATTTCGATCGAATTTGTTGAAACAACGGAAGCTGATTTTACGCAGTACTAAAATAGGTTCAACCCAGTTGCCGGTGGGGGCAGAGGGTTGAACCTACTTTTATTATGCTTGTTTTTGAGGTGTGTCTCGAAAAACATCCAGAGCAAACTGTTCAGCTAGATTTGCATTATCTATAACCATTGTGGTGTCGATATTATAGAATTTATCTTCTTTGTTGCGTTTTGCTGACAACCAATTGAAGGAGCCGTCTGCAAGAATGTGGTGATCAATCAGTATTTGCTTTGAGTGTATACGCCTGTGTGTCATTTTGATAGTCACACCCAGTGACGAAAGAGTATTAATACCAGACTGGAAATTTTGCAATTTATTTTTTTCAGTATTCATTTCTGCACTTGGGTGAACAACCACCGAGACGCCTCGGTTAATACAGCTTTCCATGGCCACAAGTACCGGTTTTGCTTGATCTTGAAGTACAAGATTGGAAATGTAAGGAGCACTGATATCCACTCTTTCCTGGGCCCGAGAGAGTTGTCTAATTAGCCAGTCATCATGAGCCTTTGCACCTGTTAAATTTGCAATTATTTCGTCGGGTTGGAAACTTGATACTCCCACGATTTGATTGCTTTTATGCGCAAACAGTTTTCGCGCGAGTTGTCCGGATGGCAGGGATTCCTTCACAGGTAAAATGTCTACATTACCGAAATACAAAAAGCTATCCTTGGCTCTAGAAACGGCAACATTGAGCATATTGGTGTTTCTATCAAAGAAAAATTCCGTTTTATCACTATCGTAAACGGGGGAAAAGATGATCACTTTCCGTTCAGCACCTTGTAGAGCGTGAATTGTTCCGCACGTGAGCTCCTCATCTTTGAGCCCTTCTTTTTGTAATTCACGTTTGATTGTGTTCGATTGTTCCTTAAATGGGGTCACTATTGCGATTGTATCCTTTAACCGAGTTTTATGGCCATGATCCATAGATTCTATCCGGGTTTTATTTTCGCGAATCCACCTTGCAATTGCCTGTGCCTCTCGCTCATTGTAGCGACTACCATTTTTTGTTTTTGCTTTACCAAGCAGAGTAGCATATCCGAACTGTGGCAATGACCATCCTGATGAGCCCTTTGGCGTGGAACGTTTGGGAATTAATTGGTTGTCGTAGGACATTTTGTTGAAATAGTCAACGATGTCGGGCAGACAGCGGAAGTGTTCTTTCAGCATTATGCTTTGTCTGTTATTCTCATTAGCGATAAAAGATGATTGATGCTGAGTTGCTGACATAAGGTCGCCGCTAGCAACAGAGAATCCATCATTTTCGATGGTTTCTATGTCATCTTCGCTGAAGTTAATTAGGTGGCGCATGTTGACCCGATCAATATTCTTTTCGAGGGCCCAAATTGGCTGAATTTGCTTAGTGTCCCCCACTACAAGTGCCTTTTTAGCTAGAGCAAAGCTGGCTAGGGCTATTTCCGGACTAACTTGGCCTGCTTCATCGACCACTAGCAGGTCGATATCGTTAAACATCGGCCGTTTACTGTCTTCTTTGAAAAAATTATCCACTTGATAAAATGTTCCAACAATGCAAGGCATCAGCATTGAAATGATTTGCCAATCTCTCTTTTTAGTAATTTGGCTGGTTTCTTTTTGAGGTAAATCCTCTTGTTCTAACAACCATCGTGCTTCCCAGTAATGAGTGGATAGCATGAACGCTAGGTATCTCATGTTAGTGTCAATTTGGGCATCTAGTGGCTCGCCTTTCACGATGTGGTTTCTGAATATCGCATCAGTATATTCACCTTTCGCTTGGTATAGTCGATTAAGCTTCTCCTTTTGTTGGGCATACTTGTCCTGTGCCTTTGGCACGGCTTTTCTTGAACGCCTAAATTGTGCCACCAAGTTTACTTTTTCGTCTAGACCGTGTAGTTCGCAAAAGTTTTGACGCCGCTTTTTGGCCTGCTTTTTGCCTATGACTGGTAAGTAGTCGAGTATTGTGGTGTTTTTATGATCGTAGTCATACCAAGACTCCAACAATTGTTTGTTAGTAGCGAATAGAGTTTGCTGTTGGTGAAGATGTTCCTTTATTTGGACCAGTAAAGATTCTTCTTTCTTAACTTGACCATCAAAGTCACGCTTATCACCATCTAGTATTAGCTGGATATCGTCAACAACATCCATTAATGCCTGGTGCAGTTCGTCACGATAGACTTCAACAGATGCGTTGAGCTCTGGAAACAATTGTTGGCAATTTGAAAGGAATGCCTTAGTATTTTCCGCTAAGGATTCTGGTGTGCTTAAATTATTGAGGTACTGATGCTCCCGTGCTGTAATTTTAGCATCTATACCACTTGTGCTTTTATATTTTTCAGGGGATACCAGGTAGAGCCCAAATGTTTTATTACCAGGCAACCAATGGTCAGCAAACATAGCTTGCTTGTCCGTAAAATTTTTGTATATCTTAGTTGCTGGCCAGATAATTTGACTGTCCTCGGGGAGGCTGGCAGCATGGGTAAAGCTACTAATAATGTTCGTAACTGCCTGATTATTGGTTGATGAGGCTACACACACTTTAGGGTATTCGTCCATAACAGCTGACTTAACCCACTCAGTGGCTATAACGCTTTGCAGTAATGATGTTTTTCCTGTCCCAGGAGGGCCGCTAATGGCAAGCACTTGTCCCGGCTTTAGAGCAGTATAGTTTGCCAATGCTTGTCTTTGAGTGTCAGTGAGTCCATGCTCTGGGTTCATTTGACCGAGATGGTTCACGTGTTCCTCAGATAGTTGTTGCGCAGTTAGAACATGTTGGCTTTTATGTGAAGAGTTAGGAACCATTGAGGAGAATAACGGTAAGTTTTTCTTGGTATCAATAATCTTTTCATATGTGCGTTGGATGCTAAAGGACATACCCGAATTTTGCTCGCCTAATACAATTCTGAATTTATTGGTTTCGTTGTCGTCTGATGAGTGATTTTTATTAAAGTGAAAATTTACAAGTGATTGATGAGTGAGTTTTTCAAACAGCTCTGCTGATTGTACTGCAAAGGTGTTCCAATCATCAGTGCTAAAAGGATTAACCTCAATTTGTGTATTAAACTGCGCTAGGTCCGCGATAGGAGGCTGACCTTGATTTTGTTCAGAATCTTCTAACACGGGGCTTAATAACTTTCTGGGAATCCATGGGAAATTGTGTTCTATTGGTGTGAGCTCGCCGTCAGATGATATTTTTGCTGGAATAACCATCGGCGCAGGATTTCTAGTGTTATTGCGAATTATGGGCATTATTAAAACGCTTAGGGTATGATCTGTTTGTTTTTTTGGATGAGTGTGACTACCAAAAAATTTTCCCACGGACTGGGATGGAATCTTTCCTGCAAAAAAATCTTCTGGTTCAATGTCGACGGATCCTTGCGGCTTGGCGGGACTGTCAGTTAATACACTTTGTCGAAGGGTTTGTAGATAGTAATCGGCTAATTTTTTACTTGTAATCATTTTTGTACCCCGCTAGTAGAAATGTTGTCGTTATACTACAGATATAGTCATAGTTTACATCATGTACATTGAGCGGCAAGGATAAATAACTCTATGATGTAATGTGGATTATTGATACCACGTAGAATAATCCTATCGCCGGCTGTAACTAATGGTGGGTTCACAATGTTAAGTGATTTGGTTTTAGCGGAGTCGTTGATTTTAGCTCTAGCAAATATATCATTGACACATTTAACTTAGGCAAGGTGGACTCGCAAAATAGCATCATACTTTTTGACCGTTAAATGCGTCATCAAGGATAAAAACCGTTGCACACAACCAATGTGTACGACGGTTTTAAAATGGCGATTAATTTCACTATCTACGGTTTCTCCGTCTCCCTCAACGAATCCGCAAACTAAACGGTGACACGGGATACCCAACATCATTATACAAGGTCGGTACCGGCGCATTGTCCCAGCAGTACCGGACGGCGGCTGCATTTGCCGGTAGGTCGATTGTCAATTCGTTGCTGGTAACCGTGGCTTTTGTTGCGGTGACCGTACGCCAACCTTTTTGAACTAATACTTGAACTTCGAGTTGACCGTTAACTTGCAGCTGGTGTGATTGGCCAACGCAGAAGGTTACGTGGCGTAATCCGTCTGTGGGTCCGTCTTCCGTGGTTATTTGTTGAACCTGAGGAGTATCGCAGTATCCTGCCGCATTTGCCATCACCGCCCCAATCCGTGTGCCGGGAGTACGTTTGTCAGTCGGGTGAATGTTGTGGCGCTCACCCGTGTCGACAATGGAGACTAAGTGCACGTTAGGTAATTCCCGTGCTACCTTTGCCTGCGCCATACGTAGCAGTGGCCAGGCATCGATAGGTTCGTCGTTATACTGGGGTAGCTGTACCACGTAAAATGGGAGCCGCGGCTGTTTCAGGTCAGCCCGCCAGCGATTGATCAGACCACTCAACAACGCCGTATACGCGTGCGGGTGGGGAGCATCGTTCTCGCCCTGATACCAGATGACGCTACCAAATGTGAACGGCACAATCTTACTGAACTCAGTATGGTATAGCCCTGATGGTCGGAAAAAGGCGGCTGGAGTCATCGGCGGTGGCCATGGGGTATGCCCAACCCTTTGTTTAACGATGTTTTGCCCTAAATACGGGTGTGCACGCATGTAGGCAGCCTTCTTTTGCTGGTAGGCATTGAACACGGCGTCGTACTCAGCATTCTCCTTGTCAAAAGTAGTTTGCGCAACACCATCAACTGCTCGGTGATATGCATCCATGTATGTGGCCTTTAGCGTTGGTTCCCGGTTTAACGCATCCGCGGGTAGCCAACATGACGCTGAGGTGCCGCCGCGATAGCATTCCACAATACCGATAGGGCCACGTTGCCCATTCCGTAGTAGTTCCAAAGCCGCGTAGAAGGCAATGGCGGAATGGGAGCCAAAATTGCTGGCGGATAGCTGGTGCCATGCAGGCGCAGGGGAGCCAGGTACGTTGTATGCCGGCTCGTCCTCCGTATCAATTGACGCCACCTGGTAACAACTGATTTCCGTAGTTGGGAAAGCCTGACGCAATTCGGCAGCGTGTTTTTCCTCGTCCAGGGTGAATTCAATGTTGGATTGACCCGCGGCCAGTATGACGGTGCCGAAGCGTACCTCCGTACTGGTGGTATTGTCCGAGGTCTCTACGTGCAGTTGAGCACTTGTGCCAACTTTGCCAGTAGGCACTGATACGAGCCAGGCTCCATCTTCGCTGGCCTCTGTCTGTACGTTTGCCTGGGCCAGTGACACCCGCACCTGCTGGTAGGGGTGGGCGTGACCGAAAATGTTGACGGTAGTATTGGCCTGCAAAATTGCGCCGTCACCAAACAGTGGCGCAAGCAGGGTATCTTTGACCAGGGTCTGCACAATCATTCATCCCCCATCAACTTCATGGCGTCATGCAGAATGTGTGCCCCGTTCATTAGCCCATAATCCTGCATGTTAATCACTTGTACCGGAATGTCTAGCTGTTTCTTGAGGTCTGGTAGCATGTATCGTACTTGCGGCCCGAGCATTAATACTGATGGATGCTCGCTTTCGAGCTCCTCTTCGGCATTCACTGCCGCAGTTGCGAACACTTTGTAGTCCAGTTTTTCCTTAGCTGCGGCTGCTTGAATGTGTTTTACGATGAGGCTGGTCGAAAAACCGCCAGCACATGCGAGCATAATTGTTTTGGTCATAGCATTTCCTCCATGTGAGAACCCTCGTTCAACTAATTCTATTGGCATCGCTTACAAGGATAGTGTATGCTCGTTCTACTTTCATGTCAATACATGAACATCGTCAGGTATATACATGAAGGAATGAATAAAAAGCCGGCGATTTGCCAGCTTCTAGATGCTCTTACCGCTTAGATACGTGTATTTATGGTGGACACTGTACGGATGATGATCAATGGACATGTCAAAGGGGCGGCCGTCCTCGAGGTATGTCGTCTGCTCTACCTGCAGAACGGGCTCGTCCGGAGCGGAGCCGAGATATTTAACGTCATCATCGCCGGCTTTTTCCGCTGAAATTATCCGGTACTGACTACCAACCTTTAGCCCGCGTTCCTCCTTGAGGAAGGTGTAAAAGGATCCGAGTAACGCATCCTTATCCAGGTTGGGGATGATTTTCATTGTGAGGAATGTATGCTCCAAACCGTAAGGCTCGCCATTGACAATGCGTAGCCGCTTGATTTCGTACACCGGCTCATTTGCTTCCAGCTCTAGCGCCTCCTGTACCTTGGCGTCCGGAAAGTGGATGTCGAAGTACAAGACCTTACTGGTGACCGGCACGCCGAGGTCCTTACTGAGACCCTCATAGGCGTTGACTGGCAACTGACCGGCGGGGCGACCAGGTTGCTTTCTGACCAGCGTACCGATTCCGCGCTGGGGGATCACCACACCGTCCTCAGCAAGAATATCCATCGCCCGCTTAATGGTCATCCGACTAACCGCCAGTTCACTGGCCAGCTCCTCCTGCTTGGGTAACAATTCTCCCGGCTTGTAGGTTTTATTGGCAATTCTTGATTTAATTTTTTTTATAATGCGTGCATACTTTGGCTCACCCATTTTGGGACACCCTCCACAACGTTTTCAAGGTAAGTGTAACCTAGTGTGTTTGTTGATTCCACATTTTTGCTAGTGTACCGCCGCTTTGCGCGAGTTACCTCCGTAAACTGCATGGTACTAGGACTAAAAGTGAATCAGAGGCACCAGGGATACGTCGTGCGGACAATGCGATATCAAAACGCCACATAATACCGGTACCGTGAGCCCACATAGTAGTTAACACTATACTCCACGTAGCCCGACGCCTTATCAGAAATTTTCCGCACGCGCTTGAGCAGCGGCTCGGGCTTAGTAATCCGCAACAGGCGCGTTAGCTCACTGTCCGGCTCGATGGCCTCAACGTACTCGGACTGGTCCGAAACGTGAATGCCAAAGTTGCTGAGGTATTCGTACAGCGAGCCCATGTAGGTCTCTTCCTTGAGGCTGTAACCGGCCCGAAATGGGGTGACCGTATCCGCAAGGGTAATGACCTCGTTGTCCGCACCACGGAGACGCAATAGGTGGAGGACGGGGGTGCCGATTTCGACGTGTAGGTGGCGCCGCACCGATTCATCGGCGGGAATCCTTTCGACCTTGACCCACATGGTGACAGGCTTGCGGCCCAGCTCCAGCATTTCGTTGGTGTAACTTTTGACAATCGTGAAGCTCGACTTACTGGCATTATCGTTGGTGGATTTAACAAAGGTGCCCTTGGCCCGTAACCGTTCCAAATAGCCGGCTTCGACGAGGGAGCTTAAGGCGCGGCGTACCGTAATGCGGCTGACACCGTACGTTTGACCCAGTTGCTGTTCCGTGGGAATCCGCTTGCCGACGTCCCATTCGCCGCTCTCAATTTTAAAGCGTAGTTCATCTTCAATTTGCGAATATAGTGGTTGACCGTTATTAAGCATAGGCGTGCCTCCAGCTTCTTGGTTATATTGATATGACAATTATAACTTTACGTATAACAAATACAAACGGAACATACCAAGACCGCTAAAAACATAACATTGTAAGCCTTTACACGTGCGCCCCGTGTACCTATACTGAGTTTTGTAATAATGTTATAACAATCTGACAGAGGAGATGTTCGGTATGGCAATTGTATTTTTTCGGGTAGATGAACGTATTATTCACGGACAAGTCATCACACGGTGGCTTTCGGAGGTGGACGCACAGGGAATCGTCGCAATTGATGATCAAGCCGCGAACGACCCCATCATTTCCAAGGTGCTGAAGGGAGCCGTGCCACATGGCCTTAAAGGCTTCGTCATGCCGGTGGAACGTGTGGCCAAACGCTGGGACGACATTGTTGGTAGCGACAAGAAGTACATGGTGGTAGCCAAGACGCCAGCGACGTACAAGCGGTTAATTGAGGCGGGTGTTGATATGAAGGCAGCCTTCCCCAAGATCAACGTGGGTCCGATGAGTGAAAAGGCCGAAGCCAAGAGCGTTGGTCCGGGTGCGAACGTCAGTGCTGACGACATGGATGCCTTTGAATTTCTCAGCAACCATGGCATGGAAATATACTTCCAGTTGGTTCCAGATTCCAAAAAAACGAGTTGGGCAGAGGCACAGAAGGTATTTGGCTGATTTTCCGTGAGGAGGGAACAGCATGCTATTTATACAAGCGTTTCTTATTTCAGTTTTGTGTTACTTAGGGGCGTTAGGAACCCCGTGGCTATTCGGGTTAACTGGTGGTTGGTACACAATCTCCCGACCACTGGTGTCTGGGCTACTAATCGGGATTATCTGTGGTGACGTGCAGCAGGGGATTATCATCGGGGCGGCTGTTCAGGCGGTATACATCGCCATGGTAACGCCTGGTGGCCAGATGCCTGCCGACCTGAACTACATTGCTTACCCAGCAATTGCGTTGGCGGTGCTGTCACACGCGTCGACTGGTGTGGCCGTAACGATGGCTACCACGATTGGGATTGTGGGTACGGTCATCTTCAACTTCTTTCAGGTGGCCAATTCGTACTGGAACCACCGGGCTGAAAAAGCAATCGAGGAGGGCAACGAGCGGTCATTCCACTTTAACGCCATATGGGGTCCACAAATCTTCAGTTTCGTGCTCCGCTTTGTGCCGTCATTCCTGGTTATCTACTTTGGCTCTGGCTTTGCCAAGCAGATGTTGGCTGCAATGCCACAGTACCTGCTGGACGTGATGACCTTCCTTGGTGGCGCCTTACCGGCCTTGGGGATTGTGATGTTGCTGAACGTGGTCATCAAGAACAACTACATGTGGGTGTTCTTCCTGTTCGGCTTTGTGGCGGTAGTGTTCATGAAGCTCAACATGATTGCACTCGCCATGGTGGCAGCTATGGTCGCGGTGATTTACTTCTTTGCCATTTCTAGCAACGGCAAGTCGAACTCCAAAGATGACGGTCAGGACGGTAATGATGACGACGAGGAGGAATTCTGATGACTCAAAACGAGAACAAATCACTTCTAGACAAAAAGACCCTCAACAAGTCCTACGTGCGGTGGATGATGTACAACCTGGCTTCCACTAGTTATGAATTTTTGGAGGCATTCGGGTTCGCCTACGCGATGGAGCCGGTGCTCAAGAAGTTATACGCCAAGGATCCTCAGGAATTCAAGGACGCGATGAAGCGGCACTCAGTCTTTTACAACACCGAGCCGCAGTTGGGTGCTTTGGTAAACGGGATTACCGTTGGTTTGGAAGAGCAGCGCGCACAGGGCAACTCTGATATTGATGGCGACTTCATCAACTCCATGAAGATTGGGTTGATGGGTCCCCTAGCCGGGATTGGTGACTCCATGATCCCGGAAATGCTGATTCCTATCCTGCTATCCATCGGTCTGGGATTGGCTAGTGGCGGGAGTGTGTTGGGCCCGTTGTTCTACATTGTGGCCTACAACCTCATTATGGTGTTGGGCTCACGGTTCTTGTTCTACAAAGGGTATTCGCTGGGTGCGAAGTCGGTCGACCTGTTCGTTGGTGAGACAGCGCAGAAGGTAACTGCCGCCATTACGGTTTTGGGCACGGTGGTGACTGGTGGTGTGGCGGCGTCTTACGTCAAGGTGCCACTACCAATCGTCATCAAGATGTCGCACTCCACTATTGATATCCAGAAAACTTTGGATGGCATCTTCCCTGCATTAATGCCGCTGTTGGTGGTCGTTGTATCCTGGTACTTCATGTCGAAGAAGCACGTTTCGCCATTACGCTTGATTCTAGCGTACTTTGTCCTCGCCTTTGTGGGTTACGGGATTGCGTACGGCATCAAGGCAATGATGTAGTTGGAGGTTAATTATGCAATTACTCATGGTGAGTCATAAAGGCTTGGCGTCCGGAATGCTGAGTGCTGCCCAGTTCGTCGCGGGAGACGTTGTCAAAGCCGACGTCCTCGAAATGGACGACGCGGGGTTGGCCGATTACCAGATCCGCTTGGCGCGGGTGCTTGATTCCTATTCACGGTCAGAGCCGGTCACGCTCTTGTCGGATATTCCGGCGGGCTCTGCTGGTAGTGCGGCCTATGCGGCTTTGCAAAGTGGTGGATTTAACGTCACCTATGTGTCTGGCATTAACCTGGCGTTTCTGCTGGAGTTTGTGCTGACTGGAGACTTGGAGCAGGCGGTACAGGCCGGGAAGCAGGCTTTGGCTATCGTTAGTGATACCGGTAATGATGGCGCGGACGACGAAGATTTTTAGGCGGAACAATGATTTGAGGGTGAAACGGATGAAGTATAATTTAAGGCCAGAAACCAAGGTGGCCGGGCAAACGGTTGGTATTCAGGGTGCTGAAAATATTGTGACCACGCTGCGTCAACGGATTGCCAAAGTGGATGCTCGTGACGTAACGGTGGTGCTGGAGTTTTATCCTGGCGTCAACCGGCACGAAGTTGAGGACACCATTATTAGTCAGTTGGGCGCGGATAACATGGTTTATGCTGATGATTACGCTTTGCCAGCAGAGCGGGTCAACGCTAAGATTGCTGATTCCATCACGGATGACCGGGTGTTGGGCCGCATGACGCAATACAGGATGCACGAATTCTTCCCGAACTTGGACGGTGACCGTGCCGCAATTGGTGCCCAGCACGGACTGACAGTGGTGTACGGTACTGGTGCTAGCTTATTGGCACCACGGCACGACCTGCTAGTGTACTTTGATTTGACGCGGTGGGAGGTTCAGCTCCGCTACCGTGCGGGCTTGAGCAACTGGCGGCAAGATAATGCTGACGAGGACGCACTGCGTAAGTTCAAGCGGGGATACTTCTTCGAATGGCGCATTGCTGACCGGTTGAAGAAGCAACTACTACCGCACGTTGATTATCTGGTCGATTCGAACGTGGTTCACGAACCCAAAATGATTGATGGGCCGAGCCTCGTGGCTGGTCTGGAGCAGTTAACCGCCCAGCCTTACCGCACCGTACCCTACTTTGATGAGAGCGTATGGGGCGGGCAGTGGATGAAGGAACACTTTGACCTGCCAGACGACGTACCCAATTACGGCTGGGCATTTGACGGGGTACCGGAGGAGAATAGCATCATCCTGCGTTATGGCGATGTGCCTATCGAGGTGCCGGCGACGGATTTACTACTGAACGATCCGGAACCCATCCTGGGTGCAAAGGTGTATGCGCGTTTTGGGGCGGAGTTCCCCATCCGCTTTGATTATCTCGATACCGTTGGTGGTGGCAATCTGAGTCTACAGGTGCACCCGCTCACGCAGTACATCAAGGATCGGTACGGCATGAATTACACCCAGGATGAGAGTTACTATATTCTGCACGCTGAAGAGGGTGCATCCGTATACCTGGGCAACAAGCCCAACGTGGACAAAGCAGCGCTGGCCGAAGTTCTCCGTGCGGCGGAGCGAGGCGACGAGCAGTTTCCCGACGATAAGTACATCAATAAGTTTCCCGCTAAGACGGGTGACCACTTTCTGATTCCCGCCGGCACGGTGCACTGCGGCGGTGGTAACACGGTCATTCTGGAAATTAGTGCGACACCGTACATCTTTACCTTCAAGATGTGGGACTGGGGGCGGATTGGACTGGATGGTAAGCCGCGGCCACTCCACGTTGAGGAGGGGCTGGACAATATTCGGCTTGAACGTGACACGCAGTGGGTGCAGGACAACCTGATTAATCAGTTCGTACCGGTGGGTCATAACCAGTACGAACGGGTGGATAAGACTGGTCTGGCGACGGACACGGAGTTTATTGAGACGTATCGACACGAAATCAATACGGTGGCGCACCTGAGTAATCACCATAGCGTCAACATGTTGAATATGGTTGATGGGCAGGAGGCCAAAGTGGTTAGTCAGGACGGCTCGTTTGATGATTTTACCGTGCACTTTGGCGAGACGTTCATCGTGCCGGCCAGCGTCAACGAGTATGAGATTCGCAATATGTATCCAGAACGACCAATCAAGGTCATTCAGGCATTCGTCAAGTGAAGGACGTGTTAATGTGTTTAATCCGGGATTTCCAGTCAGTGTGAACCACCAGTTAATGACGTTTGAGTACGGGCCAGGCGTCTTTGGTCCCCAAGTGGAACAACGGCACCTGGACGATATTCGGCCGAGTCTGCTGGATCCGCATGCCCAGGGCCCTGATGTGGTGTACTCAATTGCAATGGATATCGGCCTGGATGCAGACCGTGCGGACCTTGAGCAACGGATGCTCCTGTTTGGTGCGGTCACTTATGCGGCGGGTAGAATCGGGCGTGAACCCGTGCGCAGTCAGGGCCATATCCACGCCATCTCGCCGTCATGTAATTACTCGACGGCCGAGGTTTACGAGGTGTGGTCGGGTAAGTGTATTGTGTTAATGCAGGAAACGGCGCAGGACATTCCGGGGCGTGTGTACGCCGTCACGGCTAACCCGGGGGAAGTGCTGATTGTCCCGCCTGGGTGGGCGCACGCGACCATTAATGGTGATCCTGATACCCCGCTGTCCTTTGGTGCTTGGTGTATTCGTGATTATGGCTTTGAATATGCCGATGTACGGGCACACCACGGCTTGGCGTTTTATCCTATTTTAGATGATGGTGGTGCTATCAGCTGGCAACATAACGACAATTATGATGATGTCCAGCTCATTGAAAAGCGGCCACAGGACTATCACGCGTTGGGGATGGTCGCGGGCACTCCGATTTATCAGCAGTACCGTGAGAACCACGACCAGTTCAACTTTGTCACCCGGCCGCAAGAATACATGGATGTGTGGCGGAATTATGAACCATAAAAGGGGAAAAGTTCATGGATACTAGACTGAATACGGATGGTGATTTAGTGGGTGACGTGACTACTGGCGAGACTCACAAAGGTGCGTTGCGCGACCTGATGTTGGCCCCCGAATCATTTCGTGACGGTGAACAGGATGACATTGCCTACTGGGTGGAGTCTGACCACAACGGTGTTGAGCAGGGCCAAAGTGGCGGGCTGTTCTTTGGGGTATCACACTTGCATGCGGGAACGGTGGGGGATGAGTTTATCTTTACCCGCGGACACTACCACGAGGCCCGCGATACGGGCGAATACTACTGGGGATTAGCCGGTGACGGGCTACTACTGTTGCATTTTGACGACGGTAACGAAAAGTTGTTACCCATTGGCCCTGGCATTGTGCGCTACATTCCCGGCAATGTTGCCCACCGATTGATTAATATTGGTGATGACACTTTAAGTGTGGGTGCCGTTTGGCAGGCCGTTTCCGGGCATGACTACCGCGGTGCACTCGTGTTTAAGAGCCACGTGATGAAGACTGGTGAGGGGTATCGGGTGATTAACAAGTAGATATTTGATGTTAATTCAATAGGTATCCCTAGCCCTCTGGCATTAGCTGGAGGGCTTATTTTGACTTTCATTGGGATGGGTTAGAATGATTTGAATATATAATTGATTACTATTTCAGAACAAAGTCCTTAATTAGTTCGTAAAGCAAAGCAATCTCATAGTCTTGCACCTGGATATTGAATTTCTGTTCAATTGGCTGAAAGATGCCACTAGATATAGCGAAGAATTCTTGTTCCTGCTTTGTTAACGTCGCTCGGCTAATTGAGTTATTGCTCGGCCTACTGGTCATCATACGTTCAATCATTAAGGATAGGTGCATGTACAAGTTGAGTTTGATTCTAGAACTGAATTTGACGCTGTAAAAGTCTTCGTAGTGGTCAACAATGCGCTGACTTTCTTGAATAACAATATCAGGATTCAGTATTTGAAGACGACCACGAATACCTTCAATTGACAGAAAGCGTACTAGACGATCCACTAGCTCGTTTATGGAATGCGTGCTTTCACCGCAATTGCGAAGAATAGTTTGGATTTTTAAAGCGGCGGATTTATCGAAGATATTGTACACATTCATTATTTCGATACCAATATCGCTGGCGACATCAGTGGTTGTCATAATTAATTGGGTATTGGAAAAAAACTTTTGATCATGATTGGTGAGCAGAGTATTTAGTTCTTTGTAATCAACTGTAATCACTTCAATATCAGACGAAAGTGTTGTGTTAATTAACTTTTTAATCTCCTCAGAAAGACCTACGCCTGACATGCAGGAGACAATAATATTCTTCTTGTTTGATAGACCTTCAAAATATTGTGTTTCCGTTGTTTCTCCATAATGTTCACTTGCTTCAGCAATAGATTGGAATTCATCGTTACGTTGGATTCGCAGACCAATATCTAAGGCCATTGCCGTTGTCACGTTGTTCACTACTAGTAATTCTTGATCTGAAACGGACTTAATCTCCCTAAACATTTGTCGTAAAGAACCCATGTCAAATAAAACAATGTTGCCTTTAGCCGATGGGCTTTGGTTAGATAGATATTCACTAACATGACTACTAATTTGATCAATTGTTACATCAATCGGCATATCAAATGCCTCGAATACGTAATTACCACACAATGAATTTGCTACCTGCTGAATACTTGACGCAGTATTTTCGCCGTGCGAAAGCAAAATTGCATTATACTTTACAGACTCAATTGAGCTTGCACAGTTGGTCATTATCATGAAAAAAGGTAAGTAACAGTATGGATTTTGTTCTTGTTGTTCATTTAAATTGTTTAAAAGCTGTGTGAAAAGATAGTAACTTCTTGGATAGCGATGCTTAATGGCCTTTTGCATTTGCCTAGCTGACTGAGTATCGGTCAGGTTATCCCGGCAAATCCCAGCAAAGACGAATCCCAGTGCTACGTTTTCCCAGAAGGTCTCGTCTCTAGGAAATTTAATTCCATAGTTGTGACTAATACATTTTGTAATTGTCTTTTGCACAGTTTGTGCAACCGAAAATAGAATCTTGTCATTCGATATAGTATCGATTTGGTTAAGCACTTTACTAAGAATAAATTGTTGTTCGGTTATTGACTCGCCATTGGTTAGCGAATCATTAAGCTTTTTTAGCATGGAATCGGTCGTTGGACCAAGCTGCAGCGCGCTTGTTACTAACGATTTGATTCCTATTCGTAAATTTTGTTGATGCGGGGTCACCAAAATTGCGGCATCAGACGATGATCCTAACAATAAGTGTGTGTGATCTGGAGCCTTTGCATATGCATCAGCACAGAGTAACTGTACACGGTTGTTTAGTGCCGTAATGTTGTTGATGTGCTCAAAATTAGCTAAATTGATTAATTCACTTGGTGTAATCTGAATATCCGTATTAAGTTGGTCAGACTGTTGTTGAAGATAAAATGCAGCGAACTCAACGCGTTCGTTGAGCGGAAGACTACTGAATGAATTAAGCTTTAGTTGGACCGCCGCGCTTTTGAACCAAACACGAGCGGTCTCGAAAATATCATCAGTACCCGAATAGATATAGCGGAAGCTCTCGCTCTGCTGCTGGCTAGTGTGTGTAAAAAGGTAGTGTTGATCCGATGTGCTTAGCATCTGAATGTTTTTAACGTATATGTAAACCGCCTCGGTCGCGATATCTGAAGCTGTAGTAGTGTTCACACTTTGCAACTTCTTTTTTAGTGTACCCACCTGATCCTTATAGTTTGCGCAGTCGATAAGTTTGAACACAGCGTTTGTGGATAATACATTTCGACGAATAGATTCGTGGTAGATTGCCTGCGCAAATGGCAGCTTGCCGCTTCCCGATGGTCCGGTAATAAAGATTGGCAGACCGTGTCTGGGATAAACGATGGCTTCAATGGCTAGCTGGATGTTAGTGCTCAAACTGCCATTACTTCCGATTAGGTCGTCAAATGCTGAATGTTCTCGCTTAATTTGCCAGTAAACTGGACGACTACCAGTTTTGATCAGTTTGCCTGTCTTATGCAGTTTGGACAAATAATTACTGGTTACACCACGAGTCAGGCCGACTGCCTCGGCTGCCTGCGTGGTCGTAATTCGCTCAGTTGGAAATTGTTCCAAAAGCTGACCATAAATTCTGTCTATTGCGTTCAAGAAAGTCACCTCGTTTTAATCACTATTTACGTAATTTAAGCACAACAACTTCGTGACTTTTAATGCTTCTGTGCTTAACATAATCATTGTAAGCGCTAGCCTTTATGACGTCCAGCAGAATATACAAAGCGGTTGGCGTTGAAATTATAGGAAGGAGGGTAGTTTACACGGCTGAGCAGACGCGTTGATGATATAACGAAAATGGATTGAACTAAGGTGTGATTTGGTTGACTGTCGTCTCTCACGGCGAATCCATATTTCAAAACTTTTAATAAAGGGATGATTTAGATGAAATATCTGCTTCTTGTCAGTCATGGGGAGCTATCAATTGGCTTAAAGCAAACACTGGGAATGTTTGCGGGTAATGATATGCAGGGTTCTCTGATTGCAGTTGGCCTGAGAACCGATGAAGCTGCTTCAACATTTGGTGAGCGGTTCAATGCATTGTTGAAGACATTGCCAGCGGATGCAGAGTTTGTCGTTTTGGCGGACATCGTTGGCGGCAGTCCACTTACAACTGTGTGCAACGTTTTGAGTGAGCACGGTAAGTTGAAAAACGCCCTGGTTCTGGGCGGAATGAATTTTTCAATGGCACTGACAATTCTAATGTCGAAGGATACTTTGGATAACGCGGCATTAAGGGAAAAGGCCTTTACAGAAGCTACTGCAGCAATTAAGGAATTTCAGACGGACCCAGAAGCGGGTTCCGAGGATGAAGATATTTAAGGGGGTGGGTAACATGGCAATTTCATTTGTACGTATTGATGACCGTATGATTCACGGGTTGATTACCGTTCGCTGGGGCAAAGAATACCCAATGGATGGAATTATAGCTGTAAACGATAAAGCAGCAAACAATCCAGTTTTAAAGGAAGCGTACATGGCTGCGTCTGATAAGAAAACCTTTGTGTGGACCTTGGACCACTTCAATAGCGTTAAGGATAAGGTTTTGAACTCAAGTACTAGGTATTTCCTCATTACTAAGAATCCACAGGATATGGAAAAGATTTTGGTTGATTTAAGTTTTGTGCCTGGTGATATTAAAACGGTTGTCGTTGGTCCGGGTAATGACAGGGAGAACGCAATTAAGCTTGGCGATAATCAGTCGTTCACGCCTGAAGAGGCTGCTTCATTCGAAGCTATTGAGAAGGCGGGTTACAAAGTTGAGTTTGCTTTGTTGCCTGATCAGCGCATTGGTAGTTGGGATAAGTTTAAATCACGTTTTGGGTATTGAAAGTTAAATATTAAATCAGCAATGGTTCTTACTTAAGAAGGAAGGTAAGGAGAATGACGATTAGTTGGTTTCAAGCAGCTATTTTAGGGCTATTTGCTTGCTTATGTTCCAACTCCTGTATGGCTGGTCAAGCAGTTGGTAATTATACAATTGGCCGCCCGCTAGTTGGTGGACTCGTTTGTGGCATTATCTTAGGGAATCTTCAGCTTGGTATTGCGTGTGGGGTCGCGATGCAACTTGTTTATATTGCATTAGTTACTCCTGGTGGGACTGTTTCCGCAGACGTTCGTGCTATTTCCTATATCGGCATCCCGCTGGCAATGGTCGCGATTACATCGCAGGGACTGAATCCCCTGAGTGGTGGCGCCGCTAATTTGGCTAAGTCGGTTGGTACCCTAGTCGGAACGGTTGGTACTGTTCTGTACTACGCCGTTGCAACAATGAATCTTGTATGGCAATCGTTTGGTTGGAAGGACGTTCACAATGGCAAACTAGATAAATTAACAGCAGTTAACTTTGGTTGGCCTTGGATCTCACACGCATTGTTCTCATTCTTGCCAACAATGTTGCTCACGTACTATGGTGCAACCGCGGTTTCCGCTTTGCGGAGTGCACTACCAATGGACGGCCTGGCAATGAAGACTCTGTTCACTGTTGGCGGTATGCTGCCATGTGTGGGGATTGCAATTCTTCTTCGACAGATTATTGGCCGGGCGGCTGACTTTATTCCGTTTTTAGTTGGGTTCACACTCGCCGCCTCACTTCATTTAAACCTAGTTTCCGTCACGGTCGTATCGCTATTGTTCGCGGTTATTATTTATGAGATTGAGATGTCTGGAAATTCTTCATCTAAGGGTGGAACTACGGCTGTTGCAGAAGGCCCAAGCGATGATGACGAGGAGGATATTTGATCATGGAAACAACAAACGAAATGAAAAAACTTGATCGTAAAACACTGACAAAATCGTTTCACCGTTGGTTCTGGGGCGCACTGACCTGTTTCTCACAGGAACATATGCAGACCTTTGGTTACATGGCATCAATGCTGCCCATCCTCAGAAAGCTCTACCCCAAACACGATGATCAGGTTAAGGCAATTCATGCTTATACTGCGTTCTTTAACACTAACCCCATGCTGGGGACGGTGATTGTTGGCATCACTGCCAGCATGGAACAGGCGCGTGCGAACGGTAAGGAAATTGACGGGGAAACCATTAACGATATGCGTGCAGGCCTTATGGGCCCCATTGCCGGTATTGGTGACTCGCTGATTGATGGAACTCTAATTCCTATTCTGTTAGGAATTTCCCTGGGGATGTCCACGGGTGGTTCGCCGGTGGGGGCCATTTTCTACATTATTGCCTGGGTATTAATTGCTTACTTTGGCCAACGTTTCTTGTATTTCCGTGGTTATCGCTTTGGTGATCAGGCAGTTAGCTTTTTGGTTGGCAAGCAGGGGGCTGCAGTTCGTCGTGCGATTGGTACTGTGGGTAGTATGGTTGTTGGTGGTGTTTTGGCGTCTTGGGTTAACGTGACAACATCGCTTAAATTGCACGGAGCAGATGGCAAAGTATTCCTCAATCTACAAGCAAAACTGGACAGTATCTTTCCTGGATTGCTAACAGTTATCGTGACCTTATTCTGCTGGTGGTTGATGACAAAGAAGCATGTTTCTGCAATCTGGACCATGCTGATACTAGTTGTTATCTCTCTTCTCGGGGTTATCGTTGGCTTCTTCAACCCGGGCCTGTCCTACTAAAGAAAAAGTCTGTGGAGGGAGGAGAATCACATGACTATTGACGAAATGACTAAGGGGTACGAACAGGAAGTAGCTTATCAGAAGCACATGCTGAAAAATTTAGGATACTGGTTTCAACTTTCCACAATTCTTAGTGGCGTTGGTATTGTTTTGATTTACTTCTTCCATGGAAAGATAATTTGGTTGCAAATCTTCGGAACTGTTCTGTTGGTTTTGGGTGCATTGGGAATGTTGGCGTTTGGCTATTCGGGATGGAAAGGTCAGCAGAATGTTCGCGCAGTTGTTGACGACTATGAGAAGAAAGTTCAGCACTTTCATAAGGTGACACGGAAGAATGTATAACGATTATAAGGTTGAAGAATTGTGTTTGACGGCCTGAGTAGTAATTTTTCCACACATTAATCCACAAAAAAAACGCCCGACATAAGGGGAAACCATAACTCCCCTAATGTCAGGCGTTTCTCGTGTTGGCTCTACTTCATCTTCTCTCCGTTCGACCCAATCACCCGCTTGTACCATTCAAACGAGGCCTTCCGGTACCGTTTCATGCTCCCGTGACCCTCATCATCCAGATCCACATAGATAAACCCATACCGCTTGGACATCTGCCCGGTCGACGCGCTCACCAGGTCGATGCATCCCCACGGCGTGTAGCCCATCACCTGCACCCCGTCGGCGATAGCGCCGCGGATGGCTTCGATGTGCTCGCGCAGGTAGTTGATGCGGTAGTCGTCCTGAACAAAGTGGTTGGCGTCGGGTTGATCAACTGCGCCCAGGCCGTTTTCAACCACGAAGACCGGCTTGTTGTATCGGTTGGCTAATTCGTTCAGCGCGATGCGGAGTCCAGTTGGATCAATCTGCCAGCCCCAATCACTCGATTTGAGGAATGGGTTCGTCACGCCGCCCACGAGGTTGCCGTTGGCAGTGGCCAGCGACTTGTCAGTTACATTGACCGCCGTAGACATGTAGTAGGAGAAGCCGATATAGTCTACCGGGTTCGCGGCGAGTACGGCGAGGTCCTCGTCAGTCACTTCCAGGTCTTTGAACGAGAAACCATAGTGGTTCATCAACGACTCCGTGTACAGCGGGTACTGGCCCCGTACTTGGACATCCCCACAAAAGTGATTCATGGCCTGATTTTCTTTGAGCGCCGCCAGCTGGTTAACAGGGTTAGCGTCGTACGCGTAGGTAGTTGCGTACAGCAACATGCAACCAATTTGCAGGTCGGATCGCAATTGGTGCCCGATAGCCACGGCTTTGGCGCCAGCAACAAACTGGTTGTGCCAAGCCTGATAACGGTTTTGCATCTCGTTGCCGCCGTTTGATGCGACGAGCCCTTGGCCCATGACCGGGAAGTGCAAAGCCGAGTTGATTTCGTTGAATGTCATCCAGTACTTAACCCGGCTGGCAAAGCGAGTCAGCACCACACGAGCGTACCGCTCATAGAAGCCGATCAGCGCGCGGTTCTTCCACCCGCCATAAGTGGTTACTAAGTTTAGCGGCATTTCGTAATGGCTGATGGTGATGACGGGTTCGATGTTGTACTTCAGGCACTCGTCAATGACGCGGTCATAGAACTGCAGGCCGTCCTCGTTGGGCTGCGTTTCATCCCCGTTCGGGAAAATACGCGACCAGGCGATGGAGAAACGGTAGCACTTGAACCCAATTTCGGCAAAAAGGGCGATATCCTCCTGGTAGTGGTGGTAAAAATCGATGCCTTTGTGGTTAGGATAGGTGTACTTGTCCTCATCGATGGACCAATCAAAGTCGGGTTGGTCGACAATTTTGAATCGTTCAGGGCCACCGGGGAGGGCGTCGGCGATAGATAGGCCCTTGCCGCCCTCTTGATAGGCACCTTCAAGTTGGTTGGCGGCGGTGGCGCCGCCCCAGAGAAATCCTTCGGGAAATTGTTGCATCATAAATGCTCCTTTCACTGTGATGAATAACTGTGTATGGTGTTGTGATCATCAAAACGTGACCAAATTTATTAGCGCCAACACACGCTAGATGACATACAGGGCGACTGCATTCTTGTCGACCGTGGTCACCTCGTTAGGCACGACATCAACAAAGTCTTTGGTGTTGGTCACAACTAACATCGTCGTGGTGTCATACCCGTCAGCCTTGATGGCGTCCAGGTCGGCGTCGAGTAGCAGGTCCCCTTGTTTAACGGTGGCACCCTGGTTAACGTGCGCGGTAAAGTGCGCACCCTTGAGGTCAACCGTATCAATCCCGACGTGAATCAAGAGTTCCACACCGTCTTTGCTTTTCAGACCAATCGCGTGCTTCGTCGGGAAGACCGTCTCCACGGTACCGTCGAAGGGCGCGTATAAGTGATCGTCGGTTGGGATGATGGCGGCACCGTCACCCATCATCTTTTGGGCAAAGGTGGGATCGGAGACGCTTTCAATGTTGATCAGCTCTCCGGCAACGGGGGCGAAGACCTTTTTAGTATCCTTCGCGCCGCCGTCAATATTGGCCATGCTGGTGGTGGCAGTAGTCGCAGGTTGTGCGTTATCCTTGGCGGCTTCCGGAGCATCCTCGTTGAAACCGAGAATCAGGGTCAAAGTAAAGGATAGAATTGCTGAAACGACGGCAACAATCACGGCGTAAACAATATTCTTCGGTGCCCCGTTGTAAATGAATTGCGGTAGTGCGATCACGGATGGCACCGCAAAGGCGTATGCCTTGAGGTTAACAATACCCATGAACAATCCGGTAATACCACCAGAAATCATGGCTGCATATAGTGGTTTGCGGTACTTGAGGGTGACCCCGTAAAGCGCCGGTTCGGTCACACCTGCAAGCAATGCCGAAATGGAAGCGGCTGACGCAACTTCGCGGGTTTGCTTGTTCTTAGTTTTAACGGCTACGGCGAGGCTGGCAGCCCCCTGAGCAATATTGGCGGCCAACATTGCGGGCAAAATTAAGGAGTCTGGGGTCGCCACGCTCGCAATGAGGAAGATTGAGGAGAATGCCCAGTGCATCCCGGTCATAACGATTAGCGGCATGAATGCGGCCATTAGGGCCATCGCTAACCAACCGGCGTGCTTTTGAATCAGGAGGATTAACCACGATAGCCCCTTACCAGCATAGGTGCCAATTGGGCCAATAACGATCAGGGCGAGGATACCAACAATGAGAATTTCAAGCAGCGGCTTCAGGATACTCTTTAAGCTGGCCGGACAAACTTTATCAATGCCAATTTCGATGTACTTCATGGCCCAAACCACCATCAGGATCGGAATAACGGAACTGGAATAGGTTGCCAGCGTGACTGGTAGACCCATCAGATGCACTGGCTTGGCGGCGGTTACCAGGGCGGTAAAGTTGGGGTGAATCATGATGCCGGCAACGGTGACTGCCAGAATGGTGTTGACCTTAAAGTACTTGGCACTGGTAATCGCTAGCTCAATCGGCAGGAAGTAGAAGGGCGCATCGCCGAATACTGATAGCAAGGTATAAGTTTGCGACTTGTCGCTCATCCAGCCGACAGTGGTGAGGAGAATCAAAATGACTTTGATCATCCCACCACCGATTAGTGCAGGAATTAGGGGCGACATGCAGGAACTAATGAAGTTGGCAAATTGGTCGAATAAATTGCCCGATTTTGTGTCTGCGTTAGCTGTGGTTGCGGACGCGTCCTCATCGGTGGGGAAGTCGCCAAGCTTAACGACTGCGTTGTAGTAGTCAGAAACGGCATTACCGATGATAACTTGGTACTGGCCGTTTTGGTGGTTAACGCCCATGACGCCAGCAATGTTTTTTACCTTGGCGTCGTCAACTTTGCTTTCGTCCTTCAGGCGGAAGCGTAGCCGCGTGACACAGTGGGTTAAGTAATTGATGTTGCTTTCGCCACCAACGGCGTTATAAATCTGTTCAGCAGAATCCTTGGTGCTCATGATGATCACTCCTTTTTGAATAAAAAAACCTAACGAATGCCCATAACGGCACCCATTAGGTCATGCTCGGGATTGTCCCGATAACACCCTATAAATTGCGGACTAACCGGTTGATGTGCACGGTTAGGTATAACAGTTCGGAATTATTGATTTCGAAGTGGTACTTGTCCATAATGAACGACTGGATTTTGAGCGTACAGGCGTAAGACTTAGAGTAACGGGACTTCAGCACTGTTAATAGCTCTTCGTCCTCATCGTCGTCATAGTGCTTACCCAGTAGAATACGTTGGGCAAAGAATTTTAGGTGGGTAATGAATCTGTAGTAGTTTAGTGACTGTTCGTCGAATTCGGTGTGGAAGTAATCTTTAACCAGGTCTTCGACTTCCTTAATAATCGTGGTGATTCCAACGGCTAGGTTTTGTTCCCGGGGACTATCGCTTTCCGCATTGATAAAGTGGACTGCGATGAACGCTGCCTCGTCGTCACCCAAATCAACGTTGAAGGCATCTTGAATGACGGCGACTGCCTTCTTACCCACCGCAAATTCGTCTGGGTAGAAGCGAGCGATGTCCCACTTTAGCGGGTTAGATAGGTTGATACCTTCCTGTTGCTTACGCTTAATTGCCATCGACAAGTGGTCGGTGAGATTAACGTAGATCATTTCGTTAATCTGACGGCCGAGCTTGATTTTGGCGTAGTTAATAATGCGCTCGGCGACCTCTATCTCGGCTAACGGAACGTCAATGACTAGCTCAGTAAATTTACTCATGGTCGTGGGATCCTTCAGGAAGAAGGTTTTTTCGACCTTGGCCATGTCGATGGATTGTCCTTGCTTTTTGCCAAACGCGATTCCTGGGCCCATCAACAGTACATCGACACCTTCGCGATTGGTGGAAATACAAGTATTGTTGTTGAGAACGCGTTTGATTCGCAAGTAAATCCCTCCAAAAAAATAGACTTGTCCACACATTAACCCGTGTAGATAAGTCATGCTCAATTACTTGATAACACCTTATCGATTCAATATATGCTTGTCACTCATGCTTGCGCACACCTAGTGAGAGCCGACGCAATAACATCGTAACTGCTTTCATGGTAGCAGGCGTTGTATCCGCTGTCAAATGGTTCATAACCAAAACCGACAAAGGCTGAGCTATTGAGTGGCGGAATGGTATTTGCAAGTTTTTTGTGGGCAGGCTGAAGACCTTCATACTTTATATTGGATTGGATTAATCGACGCTTGGATTGAAACCGAATTTCACTTCCCCAGCTCCTCAGTCAACTTTGCGTAGTTCAAATACAGCGCGGTAAACCGGTTATCATGCTTGTCCGACCACGGCTTGGGCTTGCCGTTAAAGTGCAAAATGGCGGTGTTGGCCATCACCCAGTGGATGTCCTGCTTGCCCAATGAGCGGGTGAGGTAGGTGACGTAATTACGGGCGTCGTAATTCCACACCTCGTCGGGCACCTCCAGAATGGTTGAACCGTAGAGGTGATTGAGGATGTCCTGGTCCGGCAGCATCAGGTAGTCGCCGTATTCGTCGATGGTGCGCTTGATGTCGTCCCACTTGATGGTTTTGCGCGCTTGGTCCAGATCCATGAGCATGATGCCGGAGTTGAAGTAGCCGTGCTCCGTGTTTAAACGGAGGTTGTTCAAAGCCGTGGTGACGTCAATCACACCGGTATGGGTCGACGCCGTCAGCATGTACCCATTCAGGTCGGTGTTCCACAGTGGCAGTAACGAATTAATGACCAAAATATCTGGATCCAAGTACAGAACTTTATGGACTGTATCGGGTAAAATGTTACCGGCGAGCAATCTAAAGTACATTTCCCGCGGGTATCGGGCTTCCGTGGGTGCATTGTTAAACAAATTGCCGTTGACCGTAACGGGCTCAAAGCCCCAGCCATACAGGGCGGCTTGTTGCCGCACTTCCTCAAGTAGCTCCTCGTCGATACCGTCGTGAATCAGCCAAACGCGGATGGGGGCGTCATTGCTGTTCATGTGAATCGAGTTCAAGGCCACTTTGAAAGGTTGTATGTAGCCCGCATCAAGGGTGAATAATAACTCCAGTTTGGTCGTCATCGTCGAAACCTCCTCGTGATAACTACATTATAGCGGTTGCGGTCATTAAATCACTATTCGTATGTAATTTACTCTTGACTTTAATTGATTGACCAATTAATATTGAGCAAAGTTAATTAATTGACCAATCAATTATAAAAGAGGATACATCATGACTAAATTACAATCAGCCCAAAGTAATACAATTTCAGCGGCGGCGCGGCGCATGCTTGCTGATTTTAAATACTTTAACCTGCCCAATTTTGTGCCCATTACAGCAAGAATGATTAACCGCATTCGTACGCAATTTCAAGCCGGTGAAAACGTGGTAGAGGAAGGGCTTATCGATACGGGACACCTGGCGACGGAGCCCATTAAGGTGAATGGCGTGGCGGGAATGAAAATAACCAGCCCCCATACTGACGACGCGGGACCCGTTATTGTGAACGTCCATGGCGGTGGCTTCATCATGGGCACCGCGCGGGAACGGACCGCCTTGCTGGCTGCGGCAGAGACAAATCTGCCCGTTTATTCAGTGGAGTATACTCTAGCTCCTGAAGGGCAGGCCCCGCTGGTGGTCCAGGAAGTATTGGACTTTTATCGCGGTGTCCGGGCAGTAGTGGGTGATCGCCCCATCGTGATGAGTGGCAGCTCCGCCGGCTCGGGAATTGCTGCAGCTGTGGTGCAGCAGGCGCACAATTTACAGGAACCGTTGCCCGTCGCCATGATTTTGTTTTGCCCAGCTTTGGACATCTCGGGTGACGGCGACTCCGCCATTTTTAACGAAAAACGTGACGTTGGCTCCGCTAAGATGGCGCTACGTTTGGCAGAGCGGTATATTGGTGATAATAATCCGCGCGACCCATTGGTGTCACCGATGTACGGCGAGGTGGGGGCGTGGTTTCCACCAACCTTTATGAGCACTGGTACGCGGGACCTGATGTTGAGCAACGTGGCGCGATTTAGCGATAAGCTGCGCGCGGCTGGCGTGGAATACACTGCCATCATCAAGGAAGGAATGTGGCACGGCTTCAACTGGGAACCCCAACTGGAGGAGGCCGTCACAACGCGGCGTGCGGCATGGCAATTTATTCAACAGCATACGGAGGCAGGTAACTAATGCGTGAACGGGACGATGATAAACAAAGACGAATTTTGGCTGCGGCGGGTCAGATCGTGATGGATGAGGGCATTGCCGCCGTTTCTTTGAGCAAAATTGCGCAGGCCGCTGGCATCGCTTCGGGCACGCTTTACACGTACTTTAAGGATAAGAACGCCATGCTGAAGGCCTTGTATTTACACCACAAAGAGGCGATGGCAAAGGCAACCACTCAATTTGATCCTTCCGGTGACCCCGAGCGTGAGTTGCGCCACTACATGGACTTGGTCTATGCTTACGCACAACAACACCTTGCGGATATGCTACTCATCCGCGAGTTTAACCAGTCACCAGTGCTTCAACAACTCGGTGTCACCCGCGCAGAAGCGTATGCAGGGTACGAGCCCATCGTGCAGTTAACGGAGCGGGGTGTCGCGGCCGGGGTGTTCATGCCAGTTGTCTTCGACGTATTAATGTCGTACGCATATACGCCGGTGGTGGAGTATGCCGTGGCCGTGGCTAACGGCTTGATCGATCCGCAAACGGTTCCCTTCGACCGGATCAAAATGTTGTCCTGCCGCGCCATTTTGGTCCACCCGAAAGCATGATTTTGGCGATTAGTAGTTAGAATTGAGGTAATGTCATGACAGAATTACAAACCGGTATCCGCACTGCACGCCTCACTCTCCGCAACTTCCGTCCGGACGACGCTGAGGCGCTATTCCAGCTGTTCCGGGAGCCCGACACGTTGCGGTTTACGCGGTACAACGACGTGAAACTCCGCGGCGACTTTGACCAGCTGTTCACCGACCATTTCTTGAATAACCCCACCGCGGCGGCGATTGAGCTCACCACGACCGGCGCCGTCATCGGCTTGATTGAGATGCACACCGGTGGCGTATTGACCTATGCGGTGCGCCAGGCGTTCTGGAACCATGGCTACGTCACGGAGGCCGGCCGGGCGTTCGTGGATACCATGTTCGCGACGCAGCCCATTACGATGGTCAAAGGTGAATTTGCCAACGAAAACCAGGCGTCCGGTCGCGTGCTGGCCAAGCTAGGACTCCACTTTGCTGGTGAAATCGGGCCGTTCACCACGAAGGATGGACAGGAAATCATGGCGACACAGTATACCCTGAGTCGAGAGGAGTGGGCGACGCGCAGGCGTGCCGAATGACGAGAGTGCTTGTCAACGCAAAGTATCCCCACAACAACCGCAGGACCATGCTCAGTCAGCACGGTCCTTTTTTTACCCAACGATAACGCCGCCAACCGTGTCTATACACGCAATGCCAAGTCAGCTAGTTAACCCCATACCCTATAATCAACGTCAATTAGTCCCTACATTTTCGGGGCCGAATACCGTATAATGGATTAAAAATAACGACACTAAGGAGGCCGCTGCCATGGCCAAGTCCACCACACTTTCGTTCGGTAGCGTACTGCTGCTGGGCATTAACGGCATCATTGGCTCCGGGATATTCCTGTTGCCGGGTACGCTATTCAAAGCGGCGGGGTGGGCCAGCCTGGCAACAATCGGGTTGGCGGGCCTGGCCACGCTGATGATTGCGATGAACTACGCGGTGATGGCATCCAAAATTGATGAGGACGGCGGGGCGTGGGTGTACGCCAACCAAGCCTTTGGGCCGCACGCCGGCTTCCAGATTGGATGGTTCAGCTGGTTCCTCGGCGTCATCACCATCAGTACTGAAATTGCTGCGTTCCTGACCACACTGAGTGGCTTCTGGCCAGCAGCGCAGCACCGCTCAATCTACATTAGCGTGGCGCTCGCTATTTTGGGCGGCATCACCATCCTCAACGTCTTTGGCCCCGGCACGATGAAGGTGATCGACGACCTGTCTAGTGCCGTCAAAGTCGGCCTCATCCTGCTCTTCATCATCGGGAGTGGGCTCATGATTGCCGTCCACGGGCACATCGGCAGCCCCGTGGTGGGGGCGTCCGGACACGATTTGGTCGGGGCGTTCACCACGGCTTTCTACATGTTCACCGGCTTTTCGTTCCTCCCGGTGGCGGCAAAGCAGATGCGCAACGCCGAGCTCACGTTGCCCCGCGCGCTCATCGTGGTGATGGTCATCGTGACGGTGTTGTACTTACTGACGCAATTTCTAACCGTCACGTTGCTGGGGTCGCAAATCGTGGCGGAAAAGTTGCCGGTGGCGGCCGCGTTCATGCGCGTAGTCGGACCGGTGGGGCGCGGCGTGATCCTGGCGGGGATGTTGGTGTCCACTCTGGGGGTCGCCATCGCGGTTTCCTTCGACACTCCGGTGGAGCTGGCCTCGCTCGCCACCGAGAAGAAGTTGCTCCCACGCGAGTTTGGTCAGCAAAATCGCTTTGGGGCGCCGATTGTCGCCCTGTTGGCCACCATGGTGCTGGCCGCTGGGTTGGTGCTGAGTGGTAGCTACCTGTTCCTAGTCAACCTGATTGTCCTGAGCTCCTTTGTGCAGTACATCTCCACCGTACTGGCGACCTTCAAGTTGCGCAATGACACCACGTTGCCGCGCGGCGTCCGGTTGTGGGGCGGGCGGACGATCCCAGCGCTGTCGCTGGTTCTGCTTGCGTACCTCATCCTGCAGTTCAACCCGGTGACTTACGCCATCGGGATTGGCTTTGCCGCGGCGGGTGAGCTGGTCTACTGGGCCGATGACCGGCGCAAGCGGCGTCAGGCTACCTAGCCGCACCCGTTACCGCAATTATCAATTTTGACCACACATAACTGTGTACCACGAAAGGAATTGGAAGCTGTGAAAAATCGACAAAACTGGGTGATTATCGGCGTCGTGCTGGCGTTGACCGTCATTCTCTGGGGCGGCTTTGGCTGGGGGCAGCCTGACGTCCGCGTTATTCATCCCGAACCGGAAACGTCGCGGACGACGACGAGTACTGGTAGCGTGTACTCTCTGGCAACCGTCAGCCGGGCCGTTGACTCTTCGCCTGACCTCAAAGGCGCGGTGCTGGCTGGCTCCTCGCCGATGGATGGCGGGGCCGTGGATATGGCCAAGATGCCCATCGTGCCGGGGCTGCGCGCCACGCGTACGCGTAACGCCCAGGGCACCCTGGGGATGAGCACGATGATGACGCCACAAGGGGTGGACGTTGCGGGGCATTACCTGATTTCGTCGGCGTACGATCACGGGGAGCAGTACAACTCGACCCTGTACATTCAGGATATTCGGACCAACAAGTTAGTGAAAACCGTTGTCCTGCAAGGGCGGCCACACGTTGGTGGCATTACGTACGATGCCGACCACCAACAGTTGTTTGTGTGTGGTGAGTATCAGGGAACGGCCGAAATCATTGGCATCAAGCTCAAGCGCCTGTTGGCATACGACGACAAGAGCGCGCGCCCGATTAAATATGACAGCCGGACTTCGTTGGGTACGCAAAGTCGCGCCTCCTTCATAACGTATCACTCCGGTATTCTATTCGTCGGATTCTTCAACCCAAAGAGTAGTGGCTACATGCAGCATTACGACGTGAATAAGAAGGGCCAGATTGTTGGTGCCGGGCCGCTCCAGCAATTGCAGAACCAGGTGAGCGTGGTTTCGACGGCCTTGTTTAAGCAGCACACCCTCAGCAAAGTTCAGGGGGCGGTGTTCTACGGTGGCTACGCGTTCCTGTCGCAATCGTTTGGCCCGGGGCCATCCAAGCTGTACGTGTTCAAGGAGAACCTACTGAAGGAATCGTTTAGTGAACGTGATGCCGTGTTGGTGCTCAAGATGCCGAGCCACCTCGAGCAGATTAGTACGTATCAAGGCCGTATGTACCTCATCTTTGAATCGAGCGCAGCGGCGTACCGGAAGACCAGCCAGGACCACGTCGACCGAATTCTGTCGCTCGACCTCGCAACACTAGTGAAGGAGGTGCGCCATGCAAAGTAGTCGCAAATCATTACCGTGGCCCTTCGCGCCGCGCTTGACTCTTAATCAGTGGCTCCGCTTCTTTGCGGCTGCCTGGGTAGCTTACCTACTCTTCAATACGAACAATCCCTTAGCACAAGTATTGTTCTTGACGAAACAGGCGTACCTTCACACCACCCCGTGGTTGGCCGCATTGAAGGTGATTGGCGGAGGTGCCATTTACGCCGCAATTATCTTCGCCGGCCTGTGGTGGGCTGGTGGCCGCGGCGCATTCCGGCAACTGTTTCCGCGCATTCGGTGGCGAGACTTTGGAATTTACTGTGGGTACGGGTTGTTGTACCCCGTGTTCGGGATTCTTGGCCACGTGGCTACCATCTTTGTGGCAACGGGTCCGAGTGCCAACATTAAGGAGAGCCTCGCTTCGTGGCAGCAATACTCGTGGCCGGCGTACCGGCTGATGTCTTGGCAGGGAGTATTCACGACGACCGCTAACGTTTTGGTGACCCTGATGATCTTCCTAGCCATCATCCAGGTGCTGGACGGGCGGATGCAGCATCATCCCCACTGGCGCAATTTATGCGTGTACCTCATCACGGGTATTCTGGCCGGGGCGTTTGCCACCACGCCGTCGTCGCCAGATCTCTGGTCCAACGTGGTGGTCACCATCTTCACGCAACTGCCACTGCTATGGAGCTACCGGCGCAGCCGTAACCTGGGTGTGCCCGCGCTCATTGTGTGGGGTGGGCACCGGTTGCTCACGGGATTAATGTTGATGTTGAATATTTTGTAGAGGGTAACGCAAAGGCCCGCAACTGTTATGGTTGCGGGCCTTTACGATGATGTCGGATTATTTTGTCGGGCCCGCCATCTTATTCACATTGCTTGCCCGGCATAACTCATCCGTACCATAAATTTGCGGTATAATAACGTTATCTATTTATTCGAGGTGAGGGCAACATGAGTCGCGCACGATTAGAGGCATTTACCGATGGTGTCATCGCAATTCTCATCACAATTTTAGTTCTGGAAATCCATTTACCTGATACCCAGCATTCGTGGACGGTGGTGTGGCGTATGGCCCCCGTGTTCGCGGCCTACGTACTCAGCTTTCTGGTGATTGCTGGATTTTGGATATCGCACCACACGTTGATGTTGCAAACGGAAAACGTGACCGTACAAGCTTTGTGGGCGAACCTGCATTTCTTGTTCTGGCTCTCGCTCACACCAGCCGTCACCGCCTGGTTCGGCACGGATATTCATTCGGTGCCGGCCGCGGTTTTGTTTCAGCTGAACGTCATTGCGGTTAACCTCTCGTTCTTATTGTTGCGGGCGGTGGTTCGACGCTCGAACCCGCATCTGATCAACCTCGCAATCAAGATGGAGGTCATGTCTTTTGGCATCAACTTTGTCACGCTTGTAGCCGTCATCTTTGCCCCGCCGTTACTGTTTGTCGGGCTGGGCGTGAATAGCCTCGTATGGTTGATTCCGACGACGCAGAACATGCGCTTGGTGACGTCGCCGAGGGATTGAGTATTTTGGCCGTATGAAAAGTATGGCTTTGCCCGTAGATGACAATCACCGACAAGTGGCTGTCCACTTGGGACCAACATGGTCTGGTCCGACGCCAGCCCTTTGCGGTATATAAAGGCCACCCCAACCATTGTCAAGGTAGGGGTGGCTTTTGCGATTCTATTTGCGGAGATGTAATAATTTTTCTGCATTTTGGTACGCGACTTTTGCTTGCTCGTCCGGCGTCAAAATGGAATCCGTCAAGAACTTTGCGGCGTCTGCCGGGTGGTTGTATGGGTAGTCGAGGGAGTACATCAGGTGGTCGGCACCAACTTCAGTGTAGATGAGCTGGAGCTGTGCTGGGAAAAACATGCCACTTGGAGTGATGTAAAAGTTTTCACGGTACGTCTGGCTAATGCTCCGTTGTAAGTTGACGGTCAGGCCCAGTGTTTGGTCCATGCGTTCAAGGAATGCGGGGACCAGTTCGCCCCAGTGGCCCGTGATGATTTTGAGGTTGGGGTGACGGTCGAAGGTGCCGGCGAGAATCAAGCGAATCATTTGCACGCCAAGATCCTCATGCCAACCCCAACCGGCACCAGCGAACGTGAAGGCGGTCAGCTCGGACCAACCCTGGCCTTCGTAGTAGTATTCACTGATTTCTGCGGGAATAAAGGCGGGGTGGAAGTATAGTGGCACATCCAACTTTTCGGCCGCCGCCAAAATTGGTTCGTAGAAGGGATCGTCAAAGAAGCGGTGGTCGTAATAGCCGTGGATCATTGCCCCACTGAGACCTAGTTGAGTTACCGCGCGTTCCAGTTCAGCCGCCGCGGCCTCCGGATCACCGACGGGTAACGTTGCCCAGCCGCCGAAACGGTCCGGATGCTGGCTAATGGCGTCTGCTAGGTCATCATTGGCCATCTGGCATAGCTCGATGCCTACTTTGGGATCCAGATTTTTGGGAGTGTTGTCGCCATAACCCATAATTTGCATTTGGATGTTGTTGGCGTCCATGAAGTCCAGCCGCTGCTGCCCGGCACTAATCAGTTCGGTGTTATCCCGCTGCGACTTGGCCGCAAATTCCGCGATACTATGGTCGTCGGGGTTTTGGTGTGGGTAGGATGGTGCCGACATGTATGGCTTAGCAGCCTGGTTGACGCGGTCAGATTCCCAATGCTCTTCAAGTGTAATTAATTTCATTTCGAGGCCTCCTAGTTGATGAGACCAATTATAGGTGCCTAGGGAACGCTGCGGCAGGTCCGTTACGCTACAAAAACGCGGTATTTGTCATGCATCGTCTCGGCTGGCCACTAGATATCCGCGGGTGGCGACGGTATGGTTTGTTTGAACAAAGAAACGAAGTCAGCACGAGTGAATTCCGGATGCAAAGTTAACGTTTTGGCGAATGCTATGAGGATCCGCGCATCCATTTCCAAACGGAGGGTGTCGTCGCGCTTGGCGGTTTTGATGTAGCCGTGTACTCGGTGCATATCCCTCTTGATGTATTGAATCACTTGTTCGGTCACGTCGCCCCAGAACATCATCTCTAGGGTAGTACGGTTGGCCAGCATTAGCTTGACCGCTATTTCGGCGGACTGGGCCGTACCCCCGACGGTGTGGTCGATTTGTTGGAGAAACTCATTCACCATCACGGCCATGTCGTACTCGATTACTTGGCCCACATTTTGGTAATGGCGATAAAATGTTTGGCGGGGGATGCCGGCCTGTCGGCAAAGCCGAGTAATGGTGACGTCCGCATAAGGAGTCTGTGCGGTGTACAGTTGGCGTAGCGCGGTGAACAATTTTTCTTGGGTGGCGCGTAGGCGTTTGTCCGGTTGGTGGTAATATGCCAGTGGCACTTTGGGATTACTCAATACAATGCACCTCGTTCAAGTATGTATGGCCCTAAACACCGGCCGTACATGCTTGCGTTTTAACTGATCAAAGGTGGCTGGCGTTGGACCGGCCCATACAATCAAGCTTATTCTCGTTATACGGTATTGCTGGCCGGAAAGCAATCGGTGGTGCCGATACGTGTTGACCTGGTTTTGAATTGACTACTGAGACGGATAATGGCCGACCAATTCAATATGAGCATGGTTGTAGTTAACTGCGCACGATTATACGTTGAGTTGCGGACAATTATGGCACCAATAATGCCTGTTATTGACTCTTGACAGACAATAACGTCTATTCTTTAATAGTGTGAAATAAACACGATAACTGGCAGAGCAGGAGGCCTAATTATGCAAAAAGTACTAGTAGTGGAAACCAACGTGACGCGCTACGCCGGCACCAACGACCCCACCGGTTTGTGGCTGGGCGAGGCGGCCGAGTTTGTGGACGCAATGCAGCAGGCGGGCATTGGCGTTGATTACGTCAGCCCCCGCGGCGGCTTTGTTCCGCTCGATCCCCGTAGCATGAAGTATACGGATGCCGACATTATGCGGGTGTACGAGGACGCCGATTTTGTGGACCGCGCCCTGCGCAACACGTTGCGGCCGGACCAGGTTAATCCAGCTGACTACGTGGCCATTTATTACACGGGTGGTCACGGCGTGATGTGGGATTTTCCGGACAATCCCGAGTTGCAACAGCTGGCCCTGAGTATTTACAACCAGGGCGGCTACGTTACCTCGGTGTGCCACGGCATTGCGGGGTTGCTGAACATCAAAGACGCGGCGGGTAACTACCTCATTGCCGGCAAGCACGTGACTGGTTTTACCACCGCGGAGGAGATTATCGCCGGTAAGAAGTCGGTGGTCCCGTTCTTGAACCGGACGGTGGCGACGGAGCACGGTGCCCACTTTGATCAGAAGCGTTTCTACAGTGAGTATGCCGTGCAGGATGGCCGGCTGCTGACGGGGCAGAACCCGTTCTCCGTGCGGGCGGTGGCGAAGTTGCTCGTTGATGCGGTAGGTAACGCCGGATAATATAATTAGGGCACCACGGTTGCGTAGGGGAACGCTGCCGTGGTGCCCTGTTGCGTTAAGTGGTCGTGGTTAGTACAGGTAATCGTTCACTGCCTTTGCCACCCCATCGTTTTCGTGTAGTTGGCTATGTTGCGCCTTGGCACCGGTGAACATCATCTCGGTGTAATTCTTGTACCGGCTCCGCAGCAGGTAACGCAGCGACCGGCTGGAAACATTGGTGACGTCGCCGTCAGAGTTGGTACCATCATCCTTGTTGCCGTAAATATTGAGGATGTCGACCTGCTGCTTGGGAAAGTTATCGCGGTTGCGCAGCATCTCTTTGTACCGCGCATCCAGAATGGTGGGGCGGCCGGACTTGGTCAGCGTGTTGCGGTTGGGTTCATCGTCCATACCGACAATACCGTCGAAGTGACCGGCAATATTGACCTGTTTGTGCAGCTTGGGCGCGTTGAACGTGTGCTGCTGGAACAGAACGTAGTACATGAAGCCGAGGTTGCCCATGGAGTGTGCGACGACGTTGTAGTTAGCAAAGTGGTGTTTGCGGTTGACGGCCTGCAGCACGTTTTTAATCCACTTGGCGTCCGTTTGGAGATTGGCGTTCTTGTTGTCCTTGAACACTACCTGAACGATAGGATTCTTGGTGGACTTAGGCCAACGACCTTTGAGCGTGACCTCGCCGTTGGTATCGACTACAGCCTGGTAGACCTTGTGGGCGTGGTAGTTCGTGACCGCGTACTGAATGAGGTGGTTGGTGGAGTTGGCCGACCCGCTGTAACCGTGGAAGTAGAACGTGGGTGTGGTGCTGGTCGTAGCGTTGGCGGGTGCGGCGGTGCCTTTGGCTGAACAGGCCGACAGGGTGACGGCGACAATTAACGTGGCGAATAATGCGAGAATCTTTTTATGCTTCATGCTCGATTTCCTCCCAGAATAACGTTACCTGAGGTTATTTTATCTTCTTCAAGGCCAATGGTGCCACACCCTGGCGATTGGAGCAATGTACATTTTCGGGACTGGTGTAGTTGTAGTGAAGAACGGATATTTGATCAAGTCGTAACGCATTGATGGCTGGGACCCGGGCTTTTTTCGTCAAAAAAACGCACCCAAAGTAAGGGTGCGTTTAATTAGGCCTGCTAGTAATGATCGCGACAAGAATATATTTGTATTGCTTTGCCCGCGTTGGCACCCACAATTGAGTACACGATGCGATGTTCTTGCGTGATGTGACGCGACCACTTACCTGTCAGGTCGTGTTTGAGTGGCTCTGGTTTACCAATACCAGTAAATGGAGTGCGATCAATGGCCTTGATCAGCCGATTAATACGTTTAACCATGTATTTATCGGCATGATCGTGCCAGTACATATAATCGGTCCATGCATCGTCAGACCAGGATTTAATCATCGTCGAAATCCGTGAGCAATTCGTGTGTAATTGCTTTGCCCGCCGCGAACTGTTCATCCCCTCTTCTGATTTTGGCCATTAACTCCGGATTGCTCATAATGTGCATCGTTTCCTGCAGGGAGTCATAATCATGCTGGCTGATGACCACAACGTTATCCTCTTTGTCCCTGGCCGTAACAATAATTGGTTCGGCGTCCTCATTGACCTGTTGCATGTAGGTCTTTAAGTGCTGGCGAAAGTTGCTATAGCTAACTGCGTCCATCTTGATGCCCCCCTTTTTTAATTTAATTGTACCACATGTTGTACAACAAACGGATGGGTCAGTGAACCTGAATGCGGGTGGTTATGGATTAAAAAAGCCAGAAGCGTGGCGGTTAAACCTTGCGTCTATGTGGGCCGGAAACTATATAGTGACACCCTCGACAGCTATGTGTGGGGGTGTTTTACACCTTAAAGACACGTACTCAGCGTGTCGAGCAACCACGTGTTGGTTGCAACGACGTCTTTGTACGCGAGGGCATCGGGGTGGCGGAACCAGTAGATATAGCCGTTCACGACGGTATCGGTGGCCGAATGCAGGATTAGCTGTTGCGGCCCGGTGGGGGTGCCCGCGACGAGTTGATGGGGTCATGGTCGAATAAGCAAAAAATTGGTGCTCTACCCGGTTTAGTACCTGTTTATGCTGCTGGTGGTATCGTCTTACTGATATTGGTGGTTCAACTATGCTATGCCCATCACAAGTTGGCGAATAACTAACCATGTGATGGGCATTTCGTGTCTTAATGGCAGCGACTGGGGCTAGCAACGCGCTGGTCCCTGCATGGCGTTCTTGTAGTGTTGGTAGGTAGAGGTTGAGCTAGAGTATCCGCACCCCCCAACCAATTCCTTTGCCAGTGTTATGATAGTAACTATCGTTCAACCAGAATTTAACAGTAAGTGAGGAACATACTTTGACTGAAGCACAATCACAAACCGTCTCCCTGATGCGTCCCGACCTGCCCGACATCAGTGCGCACCAGATTACCACGGTACTGAACTTGATGGACGACGGCAACACGGTTCCGTTCATTGCCCGCTACCGTAAGGAAATGACGGGCAGCCTGGATGAAGTGCAGATTCAGGCCATCGAGGAGGCGCACGCCCGTGTCACCAAGCTCCAGGATCGTAAAGCCGCGGTGATTAAGAGCATCGACGAACAGGGGAAGCTCACGGCCAAGTTGAAGGCGCAGATTAACGCTGCCACCCAGCTACAAGACGTCGAGGACATTTACCTGCCGTACAAGCAGAAGCGGCAGACCAAAGCCATGGTCGCCCGCGCGCACGGACTTCAGCCGTTTGCGGAATGGATCATGACGTTTCCCACCGCACCTTTGGCCACTGAGGCCGCGGGGTACGTTGACCCAGCCAAAGAAGTGGCGACGGTGGCCGACGTCCTCGCCGGCGCCCACGAAATCCTGGCGGAGACGTTCAGTGAGGTGGCGACCGTGCGTAACTGGGTGCGCAATTACACGCAGCGGACTGGGAGCGTCCGCGTCACGGTGAAGACCAAGGGGAAGGAGCTCGACGAGAAGGGTGTGTACCAGCAGTACTACGACTTTGAGGAACCCATCAGCAAGATGACCTCCACCCGCACGCTGGCGATTAACCGCGGCGAGAAGGAGAAGATTCTCACCGTCAAAGTCAAAGTTGATACCGGCGCCGTCATGAATTATTGCCGTTTCCGGTTTATTGGTCAGCACCCACACTCCGAGGCAACGGCGTTCATCACGGAGGCGTACGAGGACGCGTACAAGCGGTTCATCGGACCGGCCATCGAGCGCGAACTGCGGGGCGTGTTGACCGCGGACGCCGAGGCTAAGTCCATCAAGGTCTTTGGCCAGAACCTGTACAACCTCCTGATGCAGGCCCCGATTAAGGGCAAAGTTGTGCTGGGGTTCGACCCGGCGTACCGGACTGGTTGCAAGCTAGCCGTGGTGGACGAAAACGGGAAGTTTCTCGATAAGGCGGTTATTTACCCGCACAAGCCAGCCCCAGAGGCCAAGCGCCGTGCGGCTACGCAGGAATTGATCGACCTGCTTGAACGGTACCAAGTGACGATGATTGCTATCGGTAACGGGACGGCCAGCCGCGAGTCGGAGCAGTTTGTCGCCGCAACTTTGAAACAAATCCATCGCGACATCTACTACGTGATTGTGAACGAGGCCGGTGCGTCGGTGTACTCTGCAAGCCAGGAGGCGCGCGATGAGTTCCCCGACCTACACGTGGAGCAGCGTAGTGCCATCAGCATCGCCCGCCGGTTGCAGGACCCGTTGGCGGAACTGGTCAAAATCAATCCAGAATCCATCGGCGTGGGGCAGTACCAGCACGATTTGCCGGCCAAAGACCTCGCAACGGAAGTCGACGCGGTGGTTGAACGTGCCGTCAACCAGGTAGGGGTCAACCTGAATACGGCTAGCTACCAGCTGCTGACGCGGATATCGGGCCTGTCGAAGACGATTGCGGTCAATATCGTGAAGTATCGCGATGAGCACGGCCGGTACAACAGCCGCGCCGAGTTGAAGAAGGTACCGCGGTTGGGACCGAAGGCGTACGAGCAGTCGGTCGGATTTCTGCGCATTATCGGTGGCAAGCGAGCCTTGGACAACACGGATATCCATCCAGAGAGTTACCCAGTGGCCAAGCAAATCATGGCGGCGGCCGGTGTGCAGGAGTCTGACCTGGGCAGTGACGCGGCGGCAGCGAAAGTTGCGGCGGTGGACGTGGCGCCCATCGTTGCCACCGGCGTGGGTGCAACCACGGTGGCCGACATCGTGGCAGGCTTGCAAAGCCCCGGCCGCGACCTCCGTGACAGCATGCCCGCACCTATTTTACGGCAGGACGTTCTGACGATGGAGGATCTCCAGCCGGGGATGAAGTTGGAGGGAACCGTCCGCAACGTGGTGGACTTTGGCGCCTTTGTCGATATCGGAGTAAAGCATGACGGGTTAGTACACGTGTCGCAGATGGCACAGCGGTTTGTCCGCGACCCGAAGACCGTGGTGGCGATTGGTGACATCGTCACGGTGTGGATTGAGTCCGTCGACTTGCAACGCGAGCGCATCCAACTGACGATGGTCGAACCTTAAGGTAGTGGGTGTCAGCAGCGTAGGCCGGCCCGGTGAGCTGCGGCTTTCGTGGGGTGCTCC